>CACWWM010000005.1 GCA_902764565.1 uncultured Eubacteriales bacterium | reverse complement strand
CATGTCGATATCCACCAAGCCGTACACCCGCCGCTTGGCGGTAGCCACGTACACGTTGCCGGGGCCCACGATCTTGTCCACAGCGGGCACGGATTCGGTGCCGTAGGCTAAGGCGGCGATGGCCTGGGCCCCGCCCGCCTTGACAATTTTCGTCACACCCGCGATTTTGGCGGCGCACAGGATGGCGGGGTTCACCCTGCCGTCCTTCCCCGGCGGGGTGCTGATGACGATTTCCTTCACCCCGGCGATTTTGGGGGGCACGGCGTTCATCAGCACGGAGGAGGGATAGGCCGCCGTGCCGCCGGGCACGTACAGGCCCACGCGCTTTAAGGGGATGACGCGCTGGCCCATCACCTTGCCCGCTTCCTCGCTGATCACCAGGCTGTTGCGCACCTGGCGCTTGTGGAAGGCTTCGATGTTGTCCCGGGCCTGTTTCAGCGTTTCCAGAAAATCCGGGTCGCAGGCGGCGAAGGCTTCTTCGATTTCGGCTTCGCTGACCAATACGGAAGTCAATTGGGCTTTATCAAATTTCGCGGCGTAGTCGATCAGGGCTTTGTCGCCCTGTTCCCGGACGGTTTGAATAATGGCGTCCACCGCCGCTTCGATTTCGTTGCCCGTCTGGATGGGCGGGGTTTTAAAGGCGGATGCGTCGAACTGATCCACCGGCATAATTTTCATCATTGGGGCAGTACCTCCTGCAATTTCTGCGTGATGGAAGTGATAATGTCATTTTTGAATAAGTAGCTGGCACGGTTGGCGATGAGCCGGGCGCTGATGGGCACGATGGTTTCCAGCACCTTCAAATGGTTTTCCTTGAGGGTGCGGCCCGATTCCACGATGTCCACGATCACGTCGGTCAGCCCCAAAATGGGGGCCAGCTCGATGGAGCCGTTCAGCTTGATGATCTGAATTTCCCGGTTCAGGGAGGAATAGTATTTTTTCGCCACGGTGGTGAATTTGGTAGCTACCCGCAGCACCGTTTCCCGATCCTCCACGTAATCCTCCGGCCCGGCCACGCAGATGCGGCATTTGCCGATGCCTAAATCCAGCAATTCATACACGTCGGGGTTGCCGTCCAGCAGAATGTCCTTGCCCACCACGCCGATGTCCGCCGCGCCGTATTCCACGTAAATCGCCACGTCGGAGGGCTTCACCAGCAGGTAGCGCACGCCGTTTTCCGGGCTTTCCAGCACCAGGCGGCGGTCGTTTTCATAGATGCCGCCGCAGTCGTAACCGATCTTGGAGAACAGGGAAAGCACCTGGTCGCCCAGCCGTCCTTTGGGCAGCGCGATATTCAGCATTCCTTCCCCACCTCCTTCAAACCGTCCTTTGTAAAGGAATAGATTTTCCCGAAGCGCGCGTCCTCCGGCATGTTCTTTTCCACCCGCACCTTGAGTCCGCTTTCCCGAAGGCCGTCGGCGGCGCTGGTCAGGGCGGTCAGGTCCGCCCCGTCTTCATACAGGATCAGGGCGTCCACGTCGGTGCTGTGCTGGTTGCGGAACAGCAGATCCAGCTCGTTCACATACACCGCAAAGCCGATGGC
Organism: uncultured Eubacteriales bacterium; assembly: GCA_902764565.1. Classification (GTDB taxonomy): domain Bacteria; phylum Bacillota; class Clostridia; order Christensenellales; family Aristaeellaceae; genus RUG563. Next base: position 16,778 of record CACWWM010000005.1, on the reverse strand, counting down.
GTCCAGATCCCGGCCGAATTTCCGCAGCAGCTTGCCGTAATACCCGCCGGACAGCACCGCCCGGGGCACGCCCTCCACAAAGCCCTGGAAGATCAGGCCGTCGTAATAATCGCTGTCGTTGACCAAAGAGAAATCCAGGATCAAATCGTCCCCGCAGCCCGCGCTTTCCAGCAGGTCATACACCGTTTCCAGCTCGTCCAGAGCGGCAGTCATGCCGCTGGAAAGGGCAATTTTTCGGGCTTCGGCTAAAGTTTCCCGGAAGGGCCCGCACAGATTCCCCGCCCGCAGCACCCATTCCGCCGCAGCGGGGGCCGCGTGGGCCTTTTCCAACAACGCTTTCAATTCGTGCAGCCGCTTGCCGTGCAGGCAGTTCAGAATCTCCTGCCCCAGGCTCTCCCCCAGGCCCAGCCCCTCCAGCAGGGCGACCCAGAAGCCGATATGGGAAAGCTGCATGCGGTGGCTGCCGCTGATGGCCGCCAAAGTTTTCTGGGCCAGGCACAGCACCTCAAAATACGCCGCCGCGTCCAGATCGCCCAGGTATTCCAGGCCCAATTGGGTGGTTTCCTGGTAGCCGCCGTTCTGCTTTTCCAGCCAGTACACGTTTTCCAGGTAATACACCTTTTCGCTGCTCTGGGCGGTGGCCCGGGTGTTCTTGGCGATGGACAGGGTCACGTCCGGCTTTAAGGCCAGCACCGTGCCGTCCAGATCGTGAAAGGTAATAATATTGGGGTTTTTCAGAAAATTCTTGTTCTCCGTGTACAGCTCGTATTCCTCAAACCGCCCCATGCGGTATTTGCGGAAGCCGTACTGCTCATACAGGGCCCGCAGGGACAGGGTGATCTTTTCCTCCCTGCGCAGCGCTTTCATCACGTCCATTTCCATGCGATCCTCTTCCCGGCCCCTGGCCAAATTGGATTTACGGAACACATTATATCATCGCTTTATCGCTCTGTCAAGATAAAGCGCTATCACAATAAAGCATCATTTGGTTATTATTCCGCCAGTCCAAACATGGCGGCATAAATTTTCTTGCCCGCCGCCGTTTTGAATATTTTCCGATATGTATTTTGGCAGGCCGCCTTGGGCAGCCCGTTTTCAAAGCTGTTCACGATGAAGTCGGCTTCCACCAAAATCTGATGGTCCATGCCGTCCATGGGCAGATAGGTGTGATGCTCGCCCACCAGGGTACAGATCCGGTCAATTTCTTCCGCACTGAAATCCAGCCCGGACAGCATTTCCCGCGCCAGGGGCGGGCCTTCTTTTTCCTGCAAATTGCCGGGGTGCCTGCCGTATTTTTCATTGCACAGGGGAATGGCGATATCGTGCACCAGGGCCGCGGCCTCCAGCACCTCCGCCGTGTGATCGTCCACCCCCTCGCAGGCGGCGATCAGGCGGCAATAGCTGTGCACCTTGGTAAAATGCTGGATCAAATCGGCGTCGTGGTCAAAGTCGATCATTTTGAGGAATAATTGTTTGATTCTGTCCTGCATATTTAGCCCCCTCATGATGCTTCTATTTGGCTTTCTTGGAAGGAAGGCTGGGAGAAACCGTTCAACAGCCACGCGGGTTTAGCCGCGTGGCGCGATACCAGCCAAGTGGTATAGAGCGAAAGCGCGGGCAAGCGAAGCGCAGGCCGTGCGAAGAAACTCCAAAGAATGGTTTCCCCCAGCGCATTCCCGTTCCCCGTCAGGTCTGAATTTTCAGCATCTGTTCCAGCGTTCCGTCGTCCTCAAACACCATCATATCCCGCACGGCCAAGCGCACCTGCTGGCCGTTTTTCAGGTTCTTGTATTCGTAGCCGTTGGCGATAACGCGCACCAGGATGTCCCCCACGCGCACGCGGCAGTCGTCCACGTCGCCCAAATAATACTGGCTTTCCAGCACGCCTTCCAAATCGCCGGTTTCGCTGAAATACAGGTTTTCGGGGCGCACGGCCACGTCCACCTTGCCGGTGCGGTTTCCGTCGTAGGGGATGGTCTGGCCGTTCATGCCGGCAAGGGTGATGCGCCCGTTTGCCGCTTCGCCCTTAAAGAAATCCACCTTGCCCAGGAAGTCCGCCACGAACTGATTGGCGGGCTGATTGTAGATTTCTTCCGGGGTGCCGCATTGCTGCACCACGCCGCGGTTGATGAGGAAAATGCGGTCGCTCATGGCCATGGCCTCAGTCTGGTCGTGGGTGACGTACACCACGGTGATGCCCAACTGCTTTTGAATTTCCTTGATTTCAAAGCGCATGGATTCGCGTAGCTTGGCGTCCAAATTGGAAAGAGGCTCGTCCAGCAAAAGGAGCTTCGGGGCCGCCACCAGGGCGCGGGCCAGGGCCACGCGCTGCTGCTGGCCGCCGGAAAGCTGATTGGGGAGGCGCTCGGCGTACTGGCTCAGATGCACGATGGCCAGCACCTTGTCCACGGCTTCCTTGATCTTGGGCTTGCTTTCCTTTTTGATGCGCAGGGGGTAGGCCACGTTATCGAACACGTTCATGTGGGGCCACACGGCGTAGCTCTGAAACACCATGCCGATGGAGCGCTTTTCCGGGGGCACGAAGGTTTTCCCGCCGGACACCAGCTGATCGTCGATGTAAAGCTCGCCGCTGGTGGGCTTTTCAAACCCGGCGATGATGCGCAGCATGGTGGTTTTGCCGCAGCCGGAGGGGCCCAGCAGGGTGATGAATTCCCCTTCCTGAAAGGTTTCGTTGAATTCCCTGAGCACCACGTTATCGCCGAACGCCTTGGTGATATGCTTGATGGTTACGGTTGCCATTTCAATCGTTCCTTTCTCGTACCAAGTCAACTATCAGAGAACAAGAAAAGCTGGAAACAACGGGGGGATCGTCAAGGGGCTCTCCCCTTGACTGAAATCCGCACCGGCGGCGTGTACGCCGGGAGGACGAAAAATTTCTGTAAGGAGCGCAGACGACTGAAAGAAATTTTTCTTCCCTGCGGTTTTTCCGCCCGGGAGCCCTTAGCGTCGAGCGAAGCGAGGCTGAGGGCGGTGCAATCCTTGGATTACCGCCCGAAACCCACGGCCAAGCGAATGCGCAGGACGTGGGGCGTAAAGGGCGAGAGGAAAAACCGAGGGGGTTCCCGCAAGGGGGAAGGATTCCCCCTTGCGCAACATTCAGCGCAAGCTGAATGTCAGATGGAGAATTCGCCCTTGGTGAGCCGGTTCAGCACAAAGTTCAGCGCAACCACGATCAGCAGGATGCCGAAAGCCATGGCGCAGCTCATGGGCTGGGAGGTAAAGGTCCAGTATTCGTAGAGCTGATAGCCGATGGTTTTGGTGGTGCTGGACATCAGCAGCGTGGTCATGGACAGCTCGTAGAAGCAGGGAATGAAGATCAGGAACCAGCCCGCCGCAATGGAGGGGAAAATGAGGGGGCCGGTGATTTTGAACATGGTGCGGGTCCAGCTTGCGCCCGCCACCTGGCTGCATTCCTCCAAAGATACATGGATCTGGCTCATGGCGGATACCACCGTGCGCATGCCCATCATCAGGTATTTGATCAGATAAGCGATGATGATGATGTAGGCCGTATTATAGATATTGACGCCGAAATCCCCGCGCATGGTCATAATCAGGCCCAGGGCGATAACCACGGAGGGGGTGCCGGAGCCAAGGGTAATCAGGAAGTTGGGCACCGTGCGGCCCCGGATCTTCGTGCGCTGGAGCAGATAGCTCATCACGCAGGCGATCACCAGGCCCACCGTGGCGGCGACGGCGGCGAAGATCAGCGAATTTTTCAGGCAGCCTATGGTCTCCGCCCGCATAAACACCGTGCTCCAGTTCGCGGTGGTGAAATTGCCCGCCGCGAGCATGTTCTTGCCCACGTCCACCTTAAAGGAAGTGGTAAAGATGGTGGCAAAGGGCAGCAGCACCACGATCACCGCGAACAGGGACACGAGCACCGTGACAGGAATTCGCCAGCCCCGAAGATCCACGGTGGAAGGCCGCATGGATTTGCCGGAAACGGTGATATACTGTTTTTTTGCCAGCACAACGTCCGAAATAAACAGAACGATCAGCGCCACCGCCATCAGGAAAACGGACATGCTGGTGGCGTCGTTGAGGCCCTGCTGGCCCGAGGACACAAATTCCACGATGCGGGTGGTGACGGTGTTCACATTGCCCTGGGTGCCGATGATGGAGGGAATGCCGTAGCAGCTGGCCGCGCTGATGAATACCAGCAGCGCGCCCGCGATCAGGGACGGCGTCATCATGGGCAGGGTCACGGTAAAGAGCGTTTTGATGGGCGACGCGCCGGAAATGCGGCTGGCTTCCTCCAGGGAGGGATCCATTTTTTCCATGGCGCGGCTGATCGTAATGAAAGCATAGGGATAATAGAAGGTGGTGAGCACCCAGATCATGCCGGGCAGGGTATACACATTCAGCGGCCCCGGGGAATCGCCGAGGGAGAACAGCGCCCGCAGCCACTGGTTGATGGTGCCCACGTTGGGATTCATCAGCCGCATCCAGGCCATGGCCCCCACATAGGGCGGCACCATATAGGTGAGCACGAACAGCGAACGGAAGAATTTCTTTCCGTACAGGTTGGTGCGGCCCACCAGCCAGGCCAGGGGGAAAGCCAGCAGCGTGCCCAGAATCATGGTGGCGAAGGCGGCGATCAGGGTATTCTTCATGGCGTCCAGGTTCAGGGAATACGTATACAGCCGCTCCACCACGGAAAAGGTGAAGCTGTTCTCCGGGAAAAACACCTTGAACACCATATAGACCATGGGCAGCAGCTGGAAATACAGCAGGAAATCCACGATCAGCAGGATGAGCAGCCATTTCACATCCATGCGCCAGTTTTTTTCCGCCATCATCAGCAGCGCCAGGGCCAGCGCGTCCAGGGCCAGCAGAACGCCCACCAGGATGGTGGCGCGGCTGTTGCCCACGATCAGCTGCCGGGTCCAGGATATTTCATTCCGGGCGATCATGCGGAAAGCGCCCAGCTGAGCCTCCTTGTCCCGCACGCTCTTTTTCAGGGTCTTTACCGCTTCGGAGGCGGCAGCGGAATCGTTGCTCACGAAAAAGAGCTGAAAAAGCATGGCCTGGCGCTTTTCCCTGCTGAGCTTTTCCACCATGCCCGCCGCTTCCTCGGGCACGGGCGCGTTTTCATCCGCGGCGGAAAGCAGCAGTTCCCGGCGGAACGCCGCCATCCTGCTTTCGGGAACGGCCAGGATCGCTTTCCGCTGGGAGGTGGACACGGTGGGGCCGTTCATCAGATAGGTGGCGTACAGCAGCTTATAGGTCAGGGCGTATTTTTCCGCGCCCGCGCCGTCCATTAGCGTCCGGGCCTCCTCAGCGCCGCCCGCCTTCTGGCTTTCCCAGGCGCTTTCCAGCAGGGTGCTCGCCATGCCGTCGGCCTGCTCCCGCTGCTCCGCCGAAAGGGCGTCCCGCTGAGGGGCCAGCTTCTGCGCCCACATCCGGGCCGCGTCGTCGCCCAGCCAGTGAACGGCGCTGTAAGCCGCTTCAAAGCTGAAGCCCGATCCGGCGTAATCCCGCTGGGCTGCCGCGCCCATGGCGATCACCGCAATCCCCAACAGGAAAAACAGCGCAAGCACCGCTTTGGTGACCGCCGGCGTGCGATCCCGGTCCGGCAGTTCCTTCCGCATCACGTCCGCGCTTCTCATTGGCACACACCCCTTCAAGCGAGATAGCATGGTTATCTGAAACAGGGGAAGCCGCTTGTCGGCTCCCCCCGCTTACGCGTTTTCAGGCTGTCCTTTATTGGGTCACTTTCTCCGTCCACAGGTTTCTGATCTGCTCGCGGTTCTTATACGCCTTTTCCCAATCCACGCCCATGTCCTTTTCGATCAGGCTCTTGGTATCTACGGACTTGAAGGGAACATCGGTGACGGACGCCAGCACGGAATGCATATAGCCTTCCAGAATCAGCTTCTGCGCTTCTTCCGTAAGCAGCCACTGGGCCACGGCTTCGCAGGCTTCTGTATTCACGTTCTTGGAGTATTCTTCCGCCACGATCATCACCGTGGAGGGAATCAGGATCACGCCGTCTTCGGGATAAATCACTTCCAGGTTGGTTACTTCATTGCCCTTGTCGGCTTCGTCCTTGATGAATTTCAGGATGGATTCTTCCAGGATCATCAGCGCCGCGCACTGCTTGTCCTGCAGCTTGGCGATGGCGGTAGAGCCGGATTCGCGCATCACGCCGTTTTCGTGGAGCTTATCCAGATATTCCTCGCCGTAGGTATCCAGCAGGGAGGCGACGGCGGCGTAGGTGGTGCCGCTGGTCAGGGGATCGCCCATGGAAATATAGCCCTTGAGCGAAGGATCATAGGCGAAATCCTTGAAGGTCTTGGGGATCGAAACGCCCTTTTCGGCCCAGTAATCAACCGCTTCCGGATTGTAGGCCAAAACCATGTTGCACACGCGCACGGGGTACCAGAAGCCTTCCGCATCGTAGGGGAAGCGCAGCAGGCTTTCGGCGTTCTCCACCTCAAAGGAGTGCAGATAGCCGTAATCCTTCAATTCCAGAGAGAACGCGGGTTCGGCCACCATGAACATATCGCATTCCAAGGGCTTGTCCTTGTCCGGGCCCATTTCGCCGTAGATGCGGTCGATGAGCTTGCCGGTGCCCTGATAGAAGAAGAAGCTGCCTTCACTGCCGGGCACCAGGTTGGGGAACTCGGCCTTCAGGGCTTCGTCCATCATGTCGATGACGAAAGGATACATGGAAGTGTAGATGACCAGTTCGCCTTCCACGTCCTCGTTCACGGCCAGGGCGGCGGAACCGAGAGACAGGGTCAGGATCAGTGCCAGTACGAGCGCCAGGATCTTTTTCATTGCAGGTTCCCTCCATATGCTGTTGATTTTTCCCCAGTTCTCTCTGCCTGGGTTTTCTGACCCAATTGTAGCACAGAATATACAGGTTCGCAAGAGATTTTACGCCCGATCCGCGCCCACGGCCTTCAAAAATTGCTTGGCGATGTACATGCAGCCCACCTGATTGGGATGGATGCGGTCCCAGGCGATATTGCAGGGGTGCATATACTGGAACAGCGCATCCCAGCCCGCCTGCAAATCCACGAAGGTGCAGCTGTATTTTTCCGCAAGCTTTTTCACGATGGCCCCGTATTCGTCCATCCGGGCGCGCATGGGATCGGCTTTGTTGGGCTCCATGAAGTAGGGCGTCATGAGGATCATGCCCTTTACGTGGGGCAGGGTGCGCCGGATCAGCTTTTCATAGGTTTTTTCAAATTCGTCGGGCAGCACGTGGGTTTCCGGCATGTAGGGGCTGTCGAACTGCCGCCACACGTCGTTGATGCCGATGAGCACGCTCACCCAATGCGGCTTGCGCTCCATCACGTCGGTTTCCCAGCGGGCGTCCAGATGCCGCACCTGATTGCCGCCGATGCCCATGTTCACGATACGTAGGGCCAATTCCGGGTACATGCAGTTGAGCAGGGACGCCGCGTCCGCCACATAGCTGCGGCCCCAGGCGTTGAACAGGCCCTCGCCTACGGGTTTCGCCCGCTCGTAATCCGAAATGGAATCGCCGATGAACAAAACGGTATCGTTCTTTTCAAAAAGCATAATAATCAACCTCCAGTTTTTTTCTTTATTATACCAAATTCCTCGTTCACAGACAATCAATTCTTTTCTGTTTTTGGGCTTTTTGGCAGGAATCGGGAAACAAGAGGCGAATGATGAAAATGATTACGCTTTTCGGAGGAAGCTTATGAAGATTTCCAAGAAGGACGCCCTGACCTGGTTTGAGTTTTTCGCTTCCCTGCCCGAGGAAGAAGAACTGATGCCCGGACAAATGGAAATCGCCCTGTCCGCCTTCGCCCAGATCGAACGGGCGGTGAACGCCCGGCACGCAGAACTCATGGCGCAGATCCCGGGACTGAAAACGCTGCAAGACCGCACGTATTATGTGGGGGACGACGCAAAATTCCCCCAGGGCTGCCGCTCCTGCCTGCTGGGCACGGGGCTGTCCGCCGTGCGCAAAACCAACAAATGCGACGCCGCCTGCAAATTCTGCTACGATTACGGCGCGCTGAACAGCCAGCCCCCGGTGGGCGAGGGAATGTGGGAGATCGGCGGCACCAAGTTTTATGAAGAAGATTTGGATTTATTGCTGTCCATCCACAAAAAGCCTACCGGCATCGCCTACGTGTACCTGGAGCCCTTCATGGAGATCGAAAAATATTACGGCGTGGTGAAAAAATTCCACGAAGCGGGCATCCACCAGCACCTGTACACCAACGGCATCCACGCCGACCGGGAAAACCTGAAAGCCCTGGCGGAAGCGGGGCTGGACGAGCTGCGCTTCAATCTGGGCGCGTCCCACTGCGCGGATCGGGTGATCGAAAACATGAGCATCGCCCGGGCATACTTCCCCCGGGTGGGCATCGAAACGCCCATGACGCCGGAATTTTACCGGGAGTTCTTCGCCAAAAAAGAAAAAATCCTGGCCACCGGCCTGGATTTCATCAACTGCGCCGAGCTGCACTTAAACGAAAACAACATCGAAAACTACGCCGGGGAAAACCTGTATTTCTGCCGCCAGGGCTACATCTCCCCCATTTTCAGCCGGAATCTGACCCTGCAATTCATGAAAACCGCCGCTGAGGAACAGTGGCCCATCGTGGTGCACGATTGCAGCAACCGCACCAAATTCGCCCGGGATCTGAACCTGCGGGCCAAGGAGGGCGGCTGGTTCGGCCAAAGCACCTATGGCTGCGAGTTTTCCAAAATCCCCTACGCAGCTTTCCTGCCCGTGTTGCGGGATGAAAGCTTTCGGTTCCTTGAAGAAGAACCCATGCCCGCAGGGTTTGGGCTTTCGGATATCGTACTGTAAGAACACTTTAAGTGACGAAGAAGTGAACAGAGTACAGATTGCAGAGTACAGATTGAATAGTCGTTCATTCCACTATGTATTGGCAAAATAATCTGTACTCTGTACTCTGATCTCTGTACTCTTAAATAAAGTGACTTAAAGTGTTCTTTCAGCAAAACGCGCTGCCCATTTTCGGCAGCGCGTTTTTTTACTGATCGACTTTTCCTTTTTTCCATCCCACGATGGCCCCGCACAGGCCCGTAGCGCGGTAGGAAACCTCCCCGAAGCCCGCTTCCTGCATGGTGCGCATGATTTCCCTGCGGCTCAGTTCGCCTTCACCGTGGCGGAAAAAGCGGTGCGAGGCCATGACGAACTGCCCGCCGGGGCGCAGGGTGCGAACGACTTCCGAAAGCACCCGCCGAACGTCGCCCCGCAGCGCGGCGCTCAGCAGGACGATATCGAACGTATTATCCCGCCAGGGAATATCCTCCATCCGGCCGGGAATCACGTCCGCGCCGCCCAGCATTTCGCTGACGCACCGGGCCTGATCGGCCGTTTCACACATGCCGCAGAGGGTCAGCCGCAGCTGATCGTTCATCCGGGAAAGCATCTGCCCGTCTCCACAGGCCATATCCAAAACTTTATCGTGCTCTTCAACCGCCGCCCATGCGATACAGGCCCGCATGGCAGCGTTCAAACGCTGATGCACATCCAGCGAGAAGGTTTTCCCCGCCGTCTGCGTTTTCGTCAGCATGCAATTTCCTCCTCTCACCGAGGTCATTCTTCCATGAACGTTTTCCAGTATAACACACTTTTGAAAAAAATGCACGCTTTTCTTAATATTTTTTTAATATTTTCTGTACAATTCAGAAATAAATGCGTCACACATATGAAAATATATTATCTGTCGGATTCCTGACAGAAAAAAACGCGGTCAGCCCTGCCGGATGCTCCGGAGATGCTGACCGTATTTCTTTATCATTTATGCGGTTTATCAGGCTTTGACCTTTTTGCTCTGCAGCCACTGCCAGAGCACCACCAGGCCCACCAGTACGATGCCGATCACGTCGGTGAGGGTGCCGGGGTAAATCAGCAGCAGGCCGCCTGCCAGGGCCAGAAGCGCCTGGAGGATATTGAGCTTGGATTTCCAGAACCTTTCCAGGCCCATGCCGATCCCGAACATGCCCACCAGGGAAGTCAGGATGATCTGGAGCACCTCGTACCACTGGGCGTTGAGCATCAGCATTTGGGGGCTGAGCACGAACAGGTAAGGCACCAGGAACGCCGCGATCGCCAGCTTGGAAGCCTCCAGCCCGGTTTTCAGCGGATCGGATTTGGCGATAGCCGCCCCCGCCATAGCCGCCAGCGCCACCGGCGGCGTGATATCCGCGATGATGCCGAAATAGAAGGTGAACAGGTGGGCGGGAAGCAGGGCGTAGCCCGCGTTGATGGCGGACAGCGCACCGTAAATCTCCGGCAGGCTGGTGGTAAGCGCTTTATAAACGATCGGAGCCATGATGGTGGAGGTAATCAGATAATTGGCCGTGGTGGGCACGCCCATGCCCAGCAGGATGGAAGCCAGCATGGTGAACAGGAGCAGCAGCAGCAAATTGCCGCTGGCAATAGCGGACAGGCCGGTGCCCATTTTCAGACCGATGCCGGTTTTGGTAATCATGCCCGCGATGATGCCCGCCGTGCCGCAGGCCAGCGCCACGCCGATGATGGACCGCGCGCCGCCCTCCAGGGCTTTCAGGTAATCCATGCCGTGGAGCCCCTGGGTCTTTTTGACGGCGGTGAGCAGAGCTTTGCCGAAGGAGGTTTCTTTGGGCACGCCCGCACCGTTGGCAATCATGCCGTAGGCTTTTTTGCCCCGTACCAGCACGCAGACCAGCTCCGCCGCCGTGCGCAGGTAGGAACCCACGATGGCGGTGACGATGCCGATGAGCGCCGCCATGGTGGGCGTGAAGCCCATGGCCAAGATGGCGATGATGGCAATGAGGGGCAGCATCAGGAAGCCGCGCTCCAGCATCACCTTGGCCAGCTTGGGCATTTTATCCCTGTCCATGCCCACCAGGCCCTGCTTCCGGGCTTCCAGGTCGGTAATGATATAGATGCCCACAAAGTACAGCAGCGCGGGGATGATGGCCGCCTTCACGATCACGCCGTAGGGCAGGCCGATGGACTCCGCCATCAGGAACGCCGCCGCGCCCATGACCGGGGGCATGATCTGGCCGCCGGTGGAGGCCGCCGCTTCCACGGCGGCGGCAAATTCCGGCTTATAGCCCAGGCGCTTCATCATGGGGATGGTAAAGGAGCCGGAGCCCACCGTGTTTGCCACGGAGGAGCCGGACACCGTGCCCTCAAAGGCGGAGGTGATGACCGCTACCTTGGCGGGGCCGCCCCGCTGATGGCCGCAGATGGCGTTGGACAAATCAATGAAGAATTCGCCCACGCCCGTTTTTTCCAAAAAAGAGCCGAACAGGATGAACAGGAAAATGAACGTGGAGGACGCGCCCACCGGCGTGCCGAAAACGCCCTCCTGGGTATAAAACAGGTACTGCACCAGCTGCTTCCAGGTAAAGCCCCGGTTAGCCAGGAAGCCCGGCATGCTGCGGCCGAACAGGCCCACCGTCACAAAGCACAGGGAGATGATCACGATGGGCAGGCCCACCACCCGGCGGCAGGCTTCCAGCAGCAGGATCATGCCCACCAGGCCCAAATAAAGCTGGAAATCCGTGTAGCCGAACTGCATGGCGATCTGATCGAAGAAAACCACCTGATACAGATACACGGCGATAGACAGCAGGGCCAATACCACATCGTACCAGGGCAGCTTATCCTTCCGGGACTTGCGCCGGACGGGATAGAGCAGATACGCCAGCATCAGCACGATGCCCAGATGAATGGGCCGCATGTGGGTGGACGGAATAATGCGCCAGGTGGAATATAATTGCAGCACGGAAAACAGAATCAGAATGACGCTGAGGATCACGCCCCGATAGCCCGTCAGGGTGCGAAAAGCGCTTTCCCGGTCATACTTCTGCATGATCGCGTCCACTTCTTCCTGGGCCGCGACGGCAAATTCACGCTCGTGTTCAGGATGCTCCGACATCAAATACCCCCTTGCTTATGAATAAAACCGGGCCAGGGAAACCCCGGCCCGTGCACATTTATAGCAGGGCGGAAATCTTACTGCATCACGCCGATTTCCTGATAATACTTTACCGCACCGGGATGGAAGGTGCCGCCGGTCACGCCCGCGGCGGCGTCGCTTTCGGAAGTAGGCACGCCCTTGACGGCGCTTTCGGGGCTGATGTAGCTCTTCTTGGCATTGGTCAGCTCGTCCGTATTTTCAAACAGGATCTTGGTGATCTGATAAACCAGTTCTTCGTCCAGTTCGTTGGAGGCCACCAGCACGGCGGTAATAGCGGGCACCGCCACGTCCTCTTCCACGCCTTCATAGGTGCCGGCGGGAATCACGTCGGTGACGTAGTAGGAATACTTGCTCTGGAGGGCCTCCATCTGCGCGCCTTCAAAGGTCAGCAGAGAAACGGGGCGCTTGAGGGCCACGTCCACGATAGAAGCGTTGGGAAACGCGGAAACCACGAAGAACGCTTCCACCTGACGGTTCTGGAAGGATTCGGCGGACTCGGCGAAGGAAAGATAATGGGGCGTGATGTCGCTCAGGGTGAGGCCGGCGATTTCCAGAATCTGAATCGCGTTGAAATACACGCCGGAGCCTACCGCGCCAACGCCCACGTTCTTGCCTTTCAGGTCTTCCACCTTGGTGATGCCGCTGTCCTTGGCCACCACCAGATGCACCACTTCGGGATAGATGGCGCCGATGGCCGCGAAAGTTTCCACCTTCTGGCCGCCGAAGTCATCGGTGCCCTGATAGGCGTAGCTCATCACGTCGTTCTGGGTCCAGCCCAATTCGGCTTCGCCCTGGGTGATGGCCAGAATGTTGGCCTTGGAACCGCCGGACGCCTGGGCCGTTACTTCCAGGCCGTCGATCTTGCCGGTGAGCAGCGCGGCGATTTCACCGCCGAAAGCATAATAGGTGCCGGTGGTGCCGCCGGTGGAAAATACCAGATATTCATCCGCCAGGGCGGCGAAGGAAACGGTCAGCATAGCAAGTGCCAACACAAGAGCGGTCAGTTTCTTCATTTTTGCAAACCTCTTTTCCTGCATGATGATCCTCGCGATTCCCTTCCGGGAATACATTCAGAATGGATATATTCTACAGGAATATCAATAAAAATACAAGTTCGTTCGATGGTTCAAAACAGGAAAAACAGGCAAAATACAATTTTGCCTGTTCAAAAAGGTATGCCGCTATATTCTTTTTTGCAACTGACTATGCAATCCGGCATCCGCATCCACGGCGCGCAAGTCCCAAGTGATTCAGACGCTTTGTTCTTCCGCTGGCGCTTCGCCCGTGCCCTTGTATTCCAGGCACAGCATAGTCAGATCGTCGAACTGCTCGGCGTCGCCCACAAAGGCGTCCACCGACCGCCGCACCTGGGACAGGATATTTTGGGGCGTTTCCTCCGGCGTTTCGTTCAGCGCGTCCAGCATGCGCGCGGTGCCAAAGAGCTCTTCCGCCGCGTTCGTGGCCTCCGGCACGCCGTCCGTATACAGGAACAGCTTGTCGCCGGGCCGCAGCTGGATTTCATACTCTTTGTACTTCGTGCCCGGCATACCGCCGATCACGAAGCCGTGCCGATCCTTGAAAAGCTCAAAGGCGCCGTTTTTCCTGTACAGGGCCGGGTACTCATGCCCGGCGTTTGCCGCGGTGATCTTGCCCGTGGAAATTTCCAGCACGCCCAGCCATACGGTGACGAACATTTCCACCTGATTGTTGGAGCAGAGCGCTTCGTTGGTTTTGTTCAGGATTTCGCCCACGGTCTGGTTCAGCATGGCGCAGCTCTGCAGGATCACCTTGGAAACCATCATGAACAGCGCCCCCGGTACGCCTTTGCCGCTCACATCCGCCATGATCATGCAAAGATGATCGCTGTCAATGAGGAAGAAATCGTAGAAATCGCCGCCCACCGCCCGGGCCGGGTCCATGGAGGCGAAAAGATCGAATTCCTTTCTGTCGGGATAGGGCGGGAATATGTGGGGAAGCATGCTGGCCTGAATCCGCTTGGCCATATTCAGCTCCGTGCCGATCCGCTCTTTTTCCGCCGAAATGCGGATGATCTGTTCCTCGTGCTCCGAAAGGCTGCGTTCCATATCCGCCATGGTCAGGCACAGATTATCCATCTCGTCGCTGGAATGAATGTTCAGGCTGGCGAACCGGTCCGTAACGGTCGCTCCCTCGCGCTTGTCCCGCACATAAGCCTGGGCTGCCTCCGCGATGGCGTTAATGGGCGTTACCACCGTTTTTTTGATGCGCCGGGACATAAACCAGGCGATCAGCGCCGTCACGGCCAGGAGCGCCAGGGTGATTTGCAGCGTAAAGGCCGCCATGCCGGCGATTACCGCGCCGATGCCCACGTCCGCCAGCACAAAGGCGCAGATTTCTCCCGCGGCGTTCCGGATGGGCACGCCCGCAGTGCACAGCCAGCCGTAGCTTTCGGTGTTGGAAATGTCGTAGAGACTGCCCTCCCCGTTCCAATTCAGGAACTTTCGCGCTTCTCTTTTCTCCACCGGTTCCCATTCGCCCAGCTGGAACTGGTTTTCCTCCTGGGGATCCACCATGTAGACCAGCGCGCCGTTTTCCAGATCGAACATGGCCATGTACACGTCGGAAACGTCGGTGGAATTGATATAGCCGCCCAGCATATGGATCAGGATATCGTGAGCGCTGCCCTTGGAGGTATCCACATGGGCATAATACGCGCTGTATTCCGGCGTTCCGGTCTGCGCCCGCTGTTCCGGTGTCAGGCTGTTGTAGACCTCCATGACGGCCTGTGCAAGGCCGATGGAATCCGCGCCTCTCTGCACGGAATTGGATACGCTCGCGGCCGTATCGAACGCGTGCTGAATATACTCCCCGGAAAGCGCGGTGCCGTAGAGGCTCACGCCGATCAGCTCCGCGATCAGGCCGAACAGGACGCAGCCCAGTACGGTGTAGCGAATCGTCCGGGCGGACAGGGACTTGCTTTTTTTCGGCCGCCGGTTTTCCGCATCGCTGTTTTTCGTCATGCCGTTATCCCCTTCTTTTCCGTGTTTTGCCGGATCACGCGGTTTTTCCGCTGTACATGCTGTACAGGGAATAGTAAATGCCCTTCTTTTGCATCAGCTCGTCGTGGGTGCCGGTTTCCTCGATGCCCTTTTCCGTCAGCACCCAGATCACGTCCGCGTTGCGGATGGTGGTGAGGCGGTGGGCGATGGTAAAGGTAGTGCGGCCCTTGGCCAGTTCCTCCAAAGAGCGCTGCACCAGCAGTTCGTTTTCGTTGTCCAGGGCGCTGGTAGCTTCGTCCAGAATCAAAATGGGCGGATTTTTCAGGAACACCCGGGCGATGGCAAGCCGCTGCTTTTGGCCGCCGGAGAGCTTCACGCCCCGCTCGCCGATGTAGGTATCGTACCCGTCCGGCAGCCTGATAATGAATTCGTGGGCCCCGGCGCGCTTGGCGGCCAGCTCGATTTCTTCCTCCGTGGCCCCCGGCTTGCCGTAGGAAATATTCTCCTTCACCGTGCCGGAGAATAAATAGACCTCCTGCTGCACCATGCCGATGGCGTTGCGCAGGGATTTGAGGGTAAGGCTTTGAATGTCCCTGCCGTCGATCAGGATGCGGCCGCTGGTCACGTCGTAAAACCGGGGAATCAGGTTGCAAAGGGTGGTTTTGCCCGCGCCGCTGGGGCCCACCAGGGCCACGTTCTGCCCGGCCTGCACCAGCATATCCACGCTGCCCAGCACCTCGTGGCTTACATCGTCGGCGTAATGGAAGCCCACCTTTTCAAAGCGGACTTCGCCCTTCACATCCCCGATGGGCTGCGCGCCGGGCTTATCCTTGATTTCCACCGGCGCGTCCATGATTTCGCAGAAGCGCTCGATGCCGGTCATGCCCCGCTCAAACTGTTCGGAGAAATCCACGATGCGGCGGATGGAGGTGAGCAGGGTGGAGATATAGAGCAGGAAAGCGGTGTAGTCGCCCACGGCCAGCTTGCCGTCCTTTAAGAACAGCGCCCCGGCTACCACCACCGTGATATACATAATGCCCTCGAACAGGCGGGTAACGGTGTTGAACCCGGCCATATAGCGGTACTGATACCGCTTGAAGCCAAAAAACTTCTTGTTGCCCTGGCCGAATTTCTCGATTTCCAAATCTTCGTTGGCGAAGGATTTCACCACCCGCACGCCCAGCAGGCTGTCTTCCACCTGGGCGTTGATCTCGCCCACCTGATGCCGGGCGTCCGCAAAGGCTGCCCGCATTTTCCGGCGGAAATACCGGGTGCCGATGAGCATGAAGGGCAGCAGCAGGAACACCATCAGGGTGAGCCATACGTTCATGCCGCAGAGGATGATAAAGGAAGCGGTGATTTTTACCCCGGCGATCAAAAATTCCTCCGGGCAGTGGTGGGAAAACTCCGTCACGTCGAATAAATCGCTGGTGATGCGGGCCATGATCTGGCCCACCTTGGTTTCATTATAATAGGAAAAGGACAATTGCTGCAAGTGGTTGAACAGGTCGGTGCGCATGTCCGTTTCCAGCTTGGCCCCGGTGACATGGCCCCAATACTGCATGAAGTGATTGGCCGCCGTGTCGATGATTCTAAGCAGCAAATAGATCCCGCCCAGGGTGAGCACCCAGGAAGTGGTGATCTGGGTATAATCCTCTACCGCCTGATTTGTGATCATGCGCACGATCTGGGGGAACACGATTTCACAGCCCGTGGTCATGAGGGCGCAGAATAAGTCCAGGGCGATTTCCTTTTTGTACTTGCCGTAATAGGGAAGGAAGCGCTTGAGCAGGTGGCGCAGGGGCATGCGGGTATGTGCCATGGGGAGCCTCCTTTCATG
>CACWWM010000004.1 GCA_902764565.1 uncultured Eubacteriales bacterium | reverse complement strand
GCTCGCGCCCGTGGCGGTGGCGCTGCTGGTGGTCATCGCGCTGCGGCTGGCCCTGCGCGCCAGCAGGACGGTTAAAGGGCTGACCCTGCGCACCGGCGGGACGGCCATAAGGCGCGCCGCCAGCGGGGCGGGCATAAGGAGCGCCAGCGGGACGCGGCCCGGCACCCTGACCCTGCGCGGCGTTCGCGGGACGGCCATACTGCCCCGGCTGACCCACAGGGCGGCCATAGGGCTGCTGGCCCTGCGCGCCGACGGGACGGGCATACTGGCCCTGGGGCCTGGGCTGGCCCTGCTGCGGAACGCCCACAGGACGGGCAGCGCCGCCCTGACCAGCGGGACGCTGACCCTGAGCGGCCACGGGACGGGCAGCGGGCGCGGGAGCCGGTTTGGCTTCCACGGGCTTTGCCGCTTCCGCAGGCTTCGCTTCGACGGGCTTTTCCTGCTTAGGCGCTTCTTCCGCTTTGGCGGCGGGCGCTTCGGCAGGCTTTTCCGCCTCGGCCTGCGGTTTGGCCGCGGGCTCGGCCTCCCGTTTTTCTTCCTTCTTTTCCTTCACCGGTTCGGACGGTTTTTCGGCCGCCGCTTCAGCAGCCGCCTTTTCTTCGCTCCGATCCGATTCGGCGGCGGCAGGGGCAGCGGGTTCGTCCTCGTCGGGCATCGTCCAAGCCTTCGTATGCTGTTTTGCAAGCTCGGCCTGCTCCTCCTGGCGTTTGCGGGCCTTTTCTTCTTCCTCTTCCCGCTGGAATTTGGCTTCCTGCTTGCGCAGCGCGCCAAGCACGCCCTCCAGACTTCTCCGGATGCGCGCGGCTTCTTCCAGAATCGTGCCCGCCTGCTGATTGATTTCCTTTGTGGCTTCAGCCAGTTTCACCTTGGTCATTCGATGCTTGCACCCCCGCATTTGGCTTGTAATTGATCTTTTTCTTCGTTAAGCAATTCCAGAATCCTGTCGCACAGCTTGCCCTTTTTCAGGGCGGCGGCCATGCGGTCGTCCTTCCCGCAGGCGCGGGAAAGGGTATCCATTGGCAGTATATACGCCGGAACGCCGCGATAGGCGCAGGCGTCCAGGATTTTTTTCCTGGTGCCGTCGGACGCGCCCGCGTCCAGCAGCACCGCCGCGGCCCTGCCACCCTTGATTTCCCTCAGCGCCAGATCGGCGCCCAGGGTGATCTGCCCGGCACGGCTGGCCAGGCCCAGCAGGCCGTCCGCCTTGGTCATGTTTCGGCCTCCAGCGTTTCCAGCTCGCGCAGCAGGGAAGCGTGCGTTTCCTCCCCCAGCGCACATTCAAATGCCCGCTCCAGCTGCCGCTGCTTGATGGCCTTTTTCAGGCACTCCGCCGAGTGGCACACATACGCCCCGCGGCCCGGCTTGCGGCCCGTCACGTCGATGGACACCGCGCCTTCCGGAGAGCGCACCACCCGCAGAAGCTCCTTCTTGGGCTTCATTTCCCGGCAGCCCACGCACATGCGCATGGGCACTTTCTTTTCCTTCATGGGTCTTTCCTCTGATTATTCGATTTCGTCGTCCACGGGCAGCTTGTCGTAATCCTCGTATTCGTCGGCGATCACCGAACCGCTGCCCTCCGTAAGGCTGGGCGCTTCGGCGCCCATCAGCTCGTTATACTGGGTCTGGGATTTAATGTCGATCTTCCAGCCGGTGAGCTTGGCGGCCAGGCGGGCGTTCTGCCCTTCCTTGCCGATGGCTAAGCTCAATTGATTATCCGGCACCACCACGCGGCAGATTTTTTCTTCGTTGCTCTGCAGCACCCGTTCCACAAAGGCGGGATTCAGGGCGTTGGCCACGAATTCGGCGGGGTCGGCGGACCACTTGATAATGTCGATCTTTTCGTTTTTCAGCTCGCTGACCACCTTGTCCACGCGGGCGCCCCGGGGGCCTACGCAGGCGCCGACGGGGTCGATCATGGCGTCCATGGAAGCGACGGCCATCTTGGTGCGGCTGCCCGCTTCCCGGGCGATGGACTTGATCTGCACAACGCCGGTGGCGATTTCGGGCACTTCCATTTCAAACAGGCGCTTCACCAGGCCGGGATGGATGCGGCTGACCGCCACCTGGGGCGTGCGGTTCACGTCCCGGTTGGTGCGGTACACCTGCAGAACGTATACCTTGATATGATCGCCGGGGCGGTATTCTTCGCCGGGCATAAATTCGCTGCTGTCCAGGAAGCCCTGGGTGCGGCCCAGCTCCACCTGCACGCCCTTGGCGTCCACCCGTTCCACGATGCCGGTGAGGATTTCGTTTTCCTTCTCGATGTATTCGTCGTAGATCTTGCCCTTCTCCACGTCCTGGAGCTTCTGGCGGATCACCTGCTTGGCGGTCTGGGCGGCCACGCGGCCAAAGTCGGCTGGGGTCACGTCAATTTCCACAATATCCCCCAGCTCATAATTGGGGCTTAAAGCGCGGGCTTCTTCCAAAGAAATCTGCTGGCTTTCGTCCTCTACTTCTTCGGCAACCACCTTGCGGGCGAAAATCTGCGCGTCCTTGTCCCGGGAAAAAACCACGGACAGGTTCATGGGCGCGTTGGTGCCCCGCTTCATTTCCCGGCGGTAAGCGGCCTTTAAACCGTCCTCCACCGCTTCCATGATCTGATCCACGCTGATATCCTTGGCTTTTGCCAGCGCTTCGATCGCTTCCATCATTTCAGATTTGCGTGCCATTTTATCCTCCTGCTTTCATTCAGTAATCATCCCGGCGTTTTACAGGGATGTTTCTTCCGATTCTTCGTCCAGGGCGCTCAAATCGGGCACCAGCCGCACCTGGGCCACCGCCTTGCGGGGCAGATCGACCGTTTCTTCGCCGCTTTGGAGCACCACATGGTTTTCATCCATTTCCCGGAGCAGACCCTGCACGGATTTTTTTCCGTCCACCGGCTTATACAACCGGGCTTCCACCAGCAGGCCCATGGACTTTTCGATATCCCGCTTGGTTTTCAGGGGCCTGTCAATACCCGGGGAGCAGACCTCCAGGAAATCGTAGTCGAAGCTTTCCAGGCTGGGCTGCACGGCCCGATGGAACTTTTCACAGTCGTCCAGGGTGATGCCGCCCTCTTTGTCGATATAGATACGCAGATACCGGCCCGTGGGCTCCTTTTCCATGGCGGCGTCGCACAGCTCGTAATCGAATTTCAGGGCCGTCTTCTCGCAGATTTCGGTGATCCTCTGCATGTTCAGGTTCTTTTGAGGCATTGTCCGCTCCTTTGAAACAAAAAGAGCGGGATCACGCCGCAGGCCTTGGAAAACGCAGGGGCACGAAATAAAGCGTCCGCCCGCGCGTCTTCCTGCTTGCAGCTCCCACTCTTCGTTAAACCCTTCTTTCTTAAAAGGCAGTGTCAAACTTTGTTGCCGGCCTCTGCCATCTTTTTGACAGATTCCAGGGGTTAGTATACCATATGCTGTACCGAAATACAAGCGTTTTCCAAAGAAATATCCGAAGTTTCAGCAATTTGAAACGAAAAGAGGCCCTGTTTTTGGGCAAACGTATTTCGTTTCGCCCCTTATTTCACCCACTCGTTCAGAAAATCCGCCATACCGTTTACGATTTTTCTGTATTCCGGAGAAATGGTGCATACGTGGGGCGCGGTATCCAGCCACAGGTTTGCTTTGACCTGACTGGATACGCCCTGGGCGATCAGAGCGGGGCTGTCCGCCGTCACGGTTTTATCGCCGTGGGACTGGACGGTGAGCAGAGGGCACTGAATCAAATGCAAATCCCTTTTCGCCCGGCGGATGATTGCGCTCAACTGGCCCACGCTGGCGGTGGGATAGCTGGTGTAGCCGATATCGTAATCCTGGTTCAGGGTGGCCCGCGCGCCGTCCGCCTGCTTATGGATCATGGGATGCGCAAAGGCCGCCAGAGGAGCCAGGGCCCGCAGGCGGTTGACGGTTTTCATGGGCGCGGCGATGGTGACGCAGGCGTCGGTCTGCATCTGCTCCGCCAGCATCAGGGCAAGGCAGCCGCCCATGGAAAGGCCCGCCACCGTAAAGCGGCGGTATTTTTTTCGTATCTCCGCCGCCGCCTCACGGGAGGCCAGCACCCAATCCTGCCATTTCACCTTGCCCATGGCCTCCGGCGTTTGCCCGTGGCCGGGCAGCAGGATGCCCCGCACGGCGAAGCCCTTTTCCTTCAGGCCCTCGCCCAGCAGGCGCATATGGGCGGGCGAACCGGTAAAGCCGTGAATCAGCAGTATGCCGTGATCTCCCTCCGGGAAATCAAAGGGCTGTGCCTGGGGCGATGAAAAATCCTGCATAGCGCGTGCGACCTCCGTTTTGATGAAAAGAAGCGCCGCCCGGGCAAACCCGGACGGCATGGGATATTGAAATCAGCGATTATTCCGCAGCCTGGCCGCCGGAGAGCAGCGTCATCAGCGCGGCAACTTCGTCGGGCATGATTTCGGACACCTTGGCGAGCAGAGCGCCCAGGCCGTTGCTCATCACGTCGCCCAGCAGAGCGCCGGCGATTTCGCCTTCGGTATCAGCCATGAGCTGTTCCACGGTGATCTCGGCCTTGTTTTCATCCAGCACGGTGAAGTCGCGTTCGCCGCTCCTGGCCAGGGTGACCAGATCGGTGGCGATGGGGTTTTCCATATCGAACAGATAGGTTTCGGAATGCAGCTGGATCGCTTCGCCCATGGTGACCGTCAGCGTTTCGGCGGCCTCGACACCGGCGGCGTTCATGGCGCAGGAAACGAAAACGCCGTTGTCATTGGGCTCAACGCGCACGGTCACGCCCATGTTCTGTTCGGGCATTTCCACATATACGATCACGTTCTGGCCTTCCATCAGCACAGTCACGTTCACAGTCTGACCTTCGGAGGCGACTTCCACGGTCACCATGTTCACTTCGCCGGTGTTGTTGCCTTCTTCATCCACATTGGTGTAAGCGTAAACGGTCACTTCGGGGGTAACGACTTCGGTATTCTCGGAGATTTCCACGGGAATGCCCATGGTGCCCAGGGCGCTGACCAGGGACGCGAAGTTTTCATCGTTCTTGATCTGATCCACCAAAGTCAGGGCAGCGGTCTTGATGGCTTCCAGATCGATTTCGATGGGCATGCGGCAGTTGAAGGTCAGGTCCAGATCTTCAAAAACGAATTCGCCCACTTCGGGTTCGCCGTTGCTCACAGCGGTGGTCACGGCGGAGGCAAACTGCATGAAGTAGCCGGTCAGGCTTTCCACCACGGCGTTCATGTCCACATTGGCCATGGCGTCTTCAGACTGAGCGGTGAACTGCTGCAGCATCTTTTCGACGGTCTCCTTGGCCAGGGTGATCACATAGCTGGGCAGGATATCGCTGGCCAGGGCTATGCCGCTTTCGGTCATTTCGCCGGCCACGGTCAGGACGGTCTGGCCCTTGAGACCCAGATCAAACTGCGCGCCGTTATCGGCGATCACGATTTGCCCGTTGGTTTCGGCCAGCAGGGGCAGAATGGCCTGCAGGGCAGCCGCGGCGCTTTCATCGACGCCGAGCATGGGCAGCAACTGGCTGATTGCTTCCACATTCACTTTGGATTCAAACGACATGGTGAAAGCGGGCTGGCTGGCTTCTTCGGCAAAAGCGCCGACGCAGCCCAGCGCCATGACAAGCGCCAGCAGCAGAGCAATAATTTTTTTCATTTCAGGTTTCCCCTTTCTTTTATTGCCGGTATCATACCGGATTTTTCCGTCTCGTCCGAAACGGAACATCTGCACGATGGTATCGTGCGCTCACAGCATGATTATACCATCCACAGCTCGTTTTTGCAATGACGTTTCAGGCATAAATTTGCTGTTTTCGTGCAAAAAAGTATCATTTATTGCGCTCAGCGGGGCTGCACCGTGGCGATGGGAACGGCCTGAACCGCGACGCCCGGCACGAAGGAGGCAAAAACGCTCTGCGCCCGCTGTACCCAGGACAGAACCACGGCGCTCAGCGCCTCCGCGCTCAGCTGATCCACGCGCACGGCCCCGGTCAGGGCGGAAGGCACGGTATAGGCAAAGGGCGCGGCGGTTTTGCTGTTCAGGATCAGGCTGACGGACGCATCGCTTTCCAGATCGCGCCAGGTCAGGCTGCCGTTTAGCTGGGTTGCGGAGCGCTTGGCGCTGCCGGAAGACAGGGCCGCCTCCAGCGTCAGGCTTTGCTCGGGCAAATCCCCCTCCGTGGGCCGGATCAGCAGGCTGCCCTTGATATCCCGGGTAAAGCGATCGGTGGAAAGGGTATAAGTATCCTCCCCCGGTTCCCAGATCAGGTTATAGTCGAAGGCCACCGTTTTCAGCGCCGCCTGATCGCTCACCACAAAGCTTTCGTCCTCCGCTTCCGGCAGGGTCAGATAAACAGTACCGGTAAAGATGGTTTCGTCCGCCATCAGGCAGGAAACGTCGAACGCCGCGCCGTTGTTCAGGGTTCCGGCCACGTGCCAGTTCTGCCCGCCCTCTTCATACGCGCAGGAGACCGTCATCCGGGAAAGCGCGCCGCTGCCGCCAAAGGGAACGGAAAGCTGAATCAGCAGCGGGGAAGCGGAAATATCGTAGCGCTGCACCACTTCCAGATCGCCGCTCAATTGCAGGCCGTCCAGCATGGAAAACAGGGCGTCCATCATGGAAGGCTGCAGATAGGCGGCCGCTTCCTTTGCGGAAACTACTTCCTTGAGCAGGGAGAGCAGCTCGGCGTCGTTATAAAAATCCACCATCAGCTGCTTGATTTCCGCTTTCAGCGCCTGGGCGGGAATGGTGCACGCCAGCTGGGAATACAGGGTATCGCCGTCCATGCCGGTGGAAAACTGGGCGTATCCGTTCAGCCACAGGTTCAGCTTGGTTTTATACACGCTGAGCCGGGTTTCGGCCCGGGTCTTCCACGCCGCCGGCGCGTTTTCGATCGCCAAAACCATCCGCCACACGGGGGGCCAGGCATTGCCGCCGGAAAGCGCGCTTTCCGCAAGCTCGGTCAGATCCCAGTCCCGGGGCGCGGAATAATAGGTGTTATTGCCGCCCAGCAGCGTGCCGCCAAACGCCATCAGCTGCTGGTCATACAGATAAGATAAGGTCGCGCTGGCGCTGCCGTCCAGCATCAGGGCCGCCGTGGCCTGGCCTTCGTCCTTATAGGGCGTGGTGGAGTGCTCCAAAGAAAGGCTCAGCCGGGGGGCCAGGCTTTTGAGCACGTTCCAAAGCGCCGGATCGACCGCCTTGGAGCCCGCGCCGGATACCGACAGGGTCACCGTGCCCCGGTACGCCGATTCCTTGACCGCCTGCTGATAAAATTTTTCCGCCAGGGTATAATCCTCCGCAAGCACGGGCACGGCGGCCAGCAGCAGCAGCGCCGCCAGCAGCAGCGCGATTCCTCGTTTCATTGTCGTTCATCCTCCTTCACTGCCCGCTGATCGAACGAACGAAGGGTTTCAGTCCGCCGTGTCCGGCACGGGCACGGAAGCCCCGTTCATCCATTCGTCCGTCCGCAGCTCATGCAGAAGCAGCGTTTTTTCTTTTTCCGGAAGATCAGCCGTCAGGGACGCCACCGCGCCCGTCAGGGGCGCAAGCTCCGAAAGCACGGCCACGCGGGCCTTTTCCTCCGTCAGTCCCCGCAGATCCTTGGCGCTCTGCGCGGCGGGGCGCTCTTCCTCCGGAGTATTCGTCAGGCGGGCGTGCACCTTGGCTTTCAGTGTTACCTTCGAGCCGGTTTTCCGCTGAACGCCGATATCGCCTTCAAGCCCGTTTTCGTCAAAGGTCAGGTCGGGCGTCAGCGTCCAAACGTTCTTTTCCTTGTTTTCCGTGGCGGCATAGGTGATTTTGCCCGTCCAGCGCTCGCTTTCCTCGCTCAGCGCGTTTTTCAGGGAGGCGCTCAGGGTGTACGCCGTGGTTTTTCCGTTCAGCGCGCGTTCCAGGCTGCCGTCCATTGCGAGGGTGGCGCTGTTCTTCTTGGCGGTCACCTTCACGCTCCAGTTGGCCTTCAGGCTGTTTTTCGACCCGATGCCCGCTAAGTTCAGGGAAACGTAGCCGCCCTTATCCGGCGTCCAGCCGCCGAACAGCGTCACCTTCCGCTTGTCCCCGTCCTTTTCGGCTTTCCCGGTAAACTGGAGCCCCATATCCTTGCCTTCCTTGTCCAGAAGGCGCTTGAAGCGGCATTCACCGGAAAATTCCAGGGCGCTGAGCACCGTTTCCAGTTCGGCGTACCAGCCGGGCTGCTCCCTGAGCGCTTCCTTTAAGCAGGGCAGGATCGCTTCCAGCACGTCCGGCCAGGCTTCGTTCAGCTTTCCGTCCGCAAACAGGTAATTGACGTAAGCGGCTGAGGCGGAGGCGTTCTTGACGGAGGTAGCTTCCTTTACGTTCTTGGGCGTCACGTACTTTTCCAGCGCGGCGTACAGCCCGGGCACAGCCCCGGTGTACAGCGCGGGCAGGATGCTCAGGTCGGGCAGGGCCACGTCCCGGCCCGTAATCAGCCGGAGAGCGTCCGGCTTGGCGGGGTCGGTCAGGTACACGCTGCCGGAGGGCTGAAACGCGGTGAGCGTATAGCCCGACTGCCGTTCCACGAAAGCGGAAATCAGGGTTTCCCCGTTCCTTTTGATCTCCGCGCCCGCGTTCTGCCCGGCGGACGCCCGGAGGGCGAGCCCTTCCAGCCATCCGTTCACGATTTCCAGGGACTGGCTGCCCACGCGGTTCAGACTTTCCAGCTTGCCCGAAATCTCAAGCGCCGCGTTTCCCCCGGCGGATAGCTGCCCGTAACGGGGAGAAAACTCCGCCAGCGCTCCCGTGCAGGAAAAGCACAGCACCGCCGCGATCAGAAGAGTGAAAAACCGCATGCGACCCCGCATGATGCCCACATCCTTTCGGCTTTCATGAATGATAACGAAAAACGAGTCCCAATTCTTGCAGAGAAAACAGATTTTTTTCCATTTTTCCTTTTCCCTGCCATTCCCATCTATTATAGCGCAGATCGGCGGAATTGAAAAGGGCAAAACAGCGATTTTAGGGGCGCATGCCGCAGCGATTTCCGTTCCATGTACAATATGGGCGAATAAGCGAAAATCCGTAAGGGTGCAAAAAATATTTTCAAAAAAGGCTTGCTTTTTTCGACTTTTCCAGTACAATATAGCTGTATTTTTTCAAAACGTTCGGTTTTTTGACAGAAACCGGCGAGGAGGCGCGGCGCATGCAGGAGCTGAGAGAAGCGATCGCCAAATACGGTCAGGGCATCGGCCAGGATATCGTAAAGGTGGATATGTTTTTGAACCACCGCATTGAAACCGGCCTTCTTTTTCGTATGGGCGAAGAACTGGCCGACCGGTTCCGGGATGCGAAGCCCGACCTGATCCTGACCGTGGAAGCCAGCGGCATCGCGCTGGCGCTGGCCGTTGCCCGGGCCATGAATGATTTGCCCGTGGTATTCGCCAAAAAGGGCGCTACCGTGGTGCAAAGCCCCGACGTAGCCGAGGCCAAGGTATACTCCTTCACCCACAAGCGGGAAAATGTGATCCGTGTGGATAAAAAATTCCTGCCCCAGGGCAGCCGGGTGCTGATCATCGACGATTTTCTGGCGGACGGCCAGGCCTGCCAGGGCATGATGGCCCTGTGCGCCCAGACGGACTGCCCCGTCGTCGGCATCGGCATCGGCATCGAAAAAGGCTTTATGCAGGGCGGAAAGAACCTGCGCGCCATGGGCATTCCCCTTACGTCTTTGGCAGTCGTCACCGGCATTGAGGATGGAAAGATCCTGCTTGCGGACGACTGATCCAAATAAATCAATCATCCATTAACTTGGAGGAGGACGGTATCATGAAAAAGTTGGTTGCTCTGGTGCTTACCCTGATCCTGTGCATGGGCATCATCCCCGCCATGGCGGAAGGCATCGCCAAGGAAGACATCAAGCTTGGCGTGATCCTGCTGCACGACGAAGATTCTACCTATGACATGAACTTCATCAACGGCGTGAACGAAGCCATCGCCAACCTGGGTCTGAGCGAGGATCAGGTCATCATCGCCCGCAACCAGCCCGAATCCAAAGAGTGCGAAGATACGGCTCTGAACCTGATCGACGAAGGCTGCAACATGATTTTCTTCGACAGCTACGGCCATCAGTTCTACACCGACGACGCGGTTGCCAACAACCCCGATGTGAAATTCTTCCACGCCACCGGCGACAAGGCGCATACCCTGCCCTATGACAACGTGTACAACGCCTTTGCCGACATCTATGAAGGCCGCTATCTGGCGGGCATCGCCGCCGGCATGAAGCTGAACGAGCTGAAGGAAGCCGGCAAGCTCAAGGGCGAAAAGCCCCTGATTGGTTATGTGGGCGCTTACACCTACGCCGAAGTGGTTTCCGGTTACACCAGCTTCTACCTGGGCGCCAAATCCGTCTGCCCCGACGTGCAGATGAAGGTGCAGTTCACCGGCTCCTGGTACGATGAAAAGGAAGAAAAGGCCGCCGCCGAGGCCCTGATCGCCCTGGGCTGCGACCTGATCAGCCAGCACGCCGACTCCATGGGCGCTCCCACCGCCTGTGAAAACGCCGGTATCCCCAACGTGTGCTACAACATCTCCACCAAGGAAAGCTGCCCCAACACCTATCTGATCTACTCCCGCATCAACTGGGCTCCCTACTTTGAATACATCATCGAAAAGACCATCGCCGGTGAAGAAATCGAAACCGACTGGGTGGGCACCCTGGCTGGCAATTCCGTCATCGTGACCGACCTGAACGAAGCCGTGGCCGCCGCCGGTACCCAGGCTGCCATCGACGCTGCCGCCGCCGAACTGAAAGCCGGCACCCTGCATGTGTTCGACACCGCCAAGGAAGGCTTCATCACCGTGAACGGCCAGCCCCTGACCGAAGACTGGCGGCCCGACAAAGGCACCGACGGTTCCTTCGTTGAAGGCACCAAGATCGTGTTCGACGGTTACTTCCATGAATCCCTGTACCGCAGCGCTCCCTACTTCGACGTCACCATCGACGGCATCGAACAGCTGAACAAGAAGTTCTGATCCTGCTTTGTCACGGACTGCGTGACGGCACTTTCCATCGGACTGCCGCCTGTTTGGCGAGGCGGCAGTCCGAATTCCATTTATTCAGACAATCGATCGGACGGAGGATCGCGCGTGGAAAAACAGCTTGCGCTGCAAATGAAGGGGATCACCAAGCGTTTTGGCGGCATCGTCGCCAACAATCAGGTGGACCTGGACGTGTACCGGGGGGAAATTCTCGCCATTTTAGGTGAAAACGGCTGCGGCAAAACCACCCTGATGAACATGATCTCCGGGATCTATTTCCCGGACGAGGGCAAAATCTTTGTGGACGGCCAGGAAGTGGTGATCCGCTCTCCCAAGGACGCCTTTGCGCACGGCATCGGCATGATCCATCAGCATTTTAAGCTGGTGGACCTGTTCACCGCCGCCGAAAACATCGTGCTGGGCGTGAAGGAGGAAGGGCGCTATGACCTGAAGGACGTCAACGCCCGGGTGACGGAAATCGCGGAAAAGTACGGGTTTCATATCGACCCGAAGAAGAAAATCTACGATATGTCCGTATCCGAAAAGCAGACGGTGGAAATCATCAAGGTGCTGTACCGCGGGGCGGATATCCTGATTTTGGACGAGCCCACCGCCGTGCTCACCCCCCAGGAAATCGTGCGGCTGTTCGACGTGCTGCGGCGCATGAAGGAAGACGGCAAGGCCATCATCATCATCACCCACAAGCTGAACGAGGTGATGGAGGTCAGCGACCGGGTGGCCATCCTGCGCCGGGGCGAGCACATCGCCACCGTGGAAACGAAGGACACCAACGAAGCCCAGCTGACGGAAATGATGGTGGGCAAAAAGGTGGATCTGAACATCGACCGCTACGACCCGGAGAACGCCGTCCCCCGCCTGATCGTGAAGGATTTGAACCTGTACGATCAGGAAGGCATCCACGTGCTGAAAGATATTTCGTTTACCGCCAACGGCGGAGAAATCCTGGGCATCGCCGGGATCGCCGGAAGCGGGCAAAGGGAACTGCTGGAATCCATTTCCGGCCTGCAGCCCCTGCGCAGCGGCGAAATCACCTTCTACAATCCCAAGAAAAACAAGCCCGTATCCTTCTACCACAAAACCATGAAGCGGGTGCGGGAGCTGGCAGCTCAGGGCGCCTTCCACGACGGCCAGGGCAAGCCCGTTTCCTTCGACGGCATGAGCAATAAAGCCGTGTGGAAATGGGTGCAGTCCCAGGGCGTGCTGTTCAACGAGGACGAAGTGGTGAATCTGCGGGACAAAAACCCCATGCAGATCCGTGCGCTGGGCATTCACCTGTCCTTCGTGCCGGAGGACCGGCTGGGCATGGGCCTGGTTGGCAGCATGGGCATCCGGGACAACATGATGCTCCGCAGCTACCGCAAGGGTCCGGCGGGCTTCCTGGACCGGAAAAAACCGCAGGCGACGGCGGAAAAGATCATCCAAGCGCTGGAAGTGTCCGCCCCCAACACCAACACCCCTGTGAGCCGTCTGTCCGGCGGCAACGTGCAGAAGGTGCTGGTGGGCCGTGAAATCGCTTATGTGCCCAAGGTGCTGATGGCGGCTTATCCCGTGCGCGGCCTGGACATCAATTCTTCCTATACGATCTACAATCTGCTGAACGCCCAGAAGGAAAGGGGCGTGGCCGTGATTTTCGTGGGCGAAGATTTGGACGTGCTGCTTGCGCTGTGCGACCGGATCATGGTCATCAATTCCGGCACGGTCACGGGCATTGTGGACGCAAGGACCGCCACCAAGGAACAGCTTGGCCTGCTTATGACCAAGACGGAACCGCTTCGGAAGGAGGGCGCTTAAATGACCGCAAAGCATACGCCCGCGGTAAAAGAACCGCTGGTTCACCTGAGCAAGCGTTCCTCCATCCATCCCCTGCACGCCTGGGCCATCCGGCTGATCGCGGTGGTTTTGGGCCTGGCCGTGTGCGGCCTGGTAGCGTTCCTGCTGATCGAAAAGATCCAGGAGAAGCCGGAAAAGATCTGGGATTTCTATAATGCCTTCATCAAAGGTTCCTTTTCCACCCCCCGCAAAATCTGGAAATTCCTGAAAAGCCTGTCGATCCTTTTGGGTATTGCCCTGGCGCTGACCCCGGCCTTCCGCATGCGCTTCTGGAATATCGGCGCGGAAGGGCAAACGCTCATGGGCGTGCTGGGCGCCATCGCGGTGGATTTTTACCTGGGCGGCAAAATGCCGGAATGGCTGCTGCTGATCCTGATGCTGCTTGCGGCGCTTTTCTGCGGGGCGCTGTGGGCGGTGATCCCCGCCCTGTTCAAGGCCAAATGGAACACCAACGAAACGCTGTTCACCCTGATGATGAACTACATCGCCACCTTCCTGGTAGCGTTCTTCCTGGAGGTGTGGGTCACCAACGGCTCCGGCGCGCTGCCCAAAATGAAAACCGGCAAGCTGCCCGTCGTCGGCGGCAACGATTACCTGCTCATCATCCTGGTGGTGCTGTTTCTGGCCATCGCCCTGTTTATTTACCTGAACTACACCAAGCACGGCTATGAAATCAGCGTGGTGGGCGAAAGCGAACGCACCGCCCGGTACGTGGGCATCAGCGTGCGCAAGGTCATCATCCGCACCATGATCTTAAGCGGTCTGCTCTGCGGCCTGACGGGCTACCTCATCGGCGCGGGCCTGGATCAGAGCATCACCACCAATTCCGTGGGCGGCCAGGGCTTCACCGCCATCATGGTTTCCTGGCTGGCCAAGTTCAATCCCCTGATGATGATCTTTACCGCCGCCCTGATCCAGATGCTTTCCCAGGGCGCGGCCCAGATCAGCCAGGATCTCAACGTTTCCGGCGCGCTGCCCAGCGTGATCACCGGCATCATCCTGTTCTTCATCATCGGCTGCGAATTCTTCATCAATTACGAGCTGCATTTCCGGGGCCATGGGCAGCGCGGCAAAGCGGAAAAGGAGGGAGTTAAGTAAAATGAATATCTGGCTGAATTTCCTCATCGACTCCCTGGCCTTCGGCGCTACCTTCATCTACGGCTCCACGGGAGAAATACTGACCGAAAAAGCGGGCCACCTGAACCTGGGCATTCCGGGCATCATGTGCATGGGCGGCGCGGGCGGCTGCCTGATGCTGAACCTGATCGGCAAATCCGGCCTGCCGCCGGTGCTGATCGTGGTGCTCGGCATCCTGTCGGCCCTGGTTTTCTCCATGCTCATGGGCCTGATCTATTCCTTCCTGACCGTTACCCTGCGGGCCAACCAGAACGTGACCGGCCTGGCCCTGACCACCTTCGGCGTAGGCCTGATGAAGGTCATCATGAGCAAGCTGACCGCCACCGTGTATCTGGTGGGCCCCAAGCAGTATTATCGCTGGCCCTTCGCCGGGCGGCAGGACAGCCTGCAGTGCCTGGGCGTGCTGTTCTTCCTGGCCATCATCATCGCCATCGCGGCGGGCTGGGTGCTGTTCCGCACCAAGGTGGGGCTGCACCTGCGGGCCGTGGGCGAAAACCCCGCCACCGCCGACGCCGTGGGCATCAACGTGAACCGCTATAAATACCTGGCCACCTGCGTGGGCAGCGGCATCGCGGGCCTGGGCGGATTTTACTACATCATCGACTACATGGCGTCCCAGGAAGCGTACCTGAGCCTGGAAGCCTTCGGCTGGCTGAGCATCGCCCTGGTGATCTTCGCCCTGTGGCGGCCCCCGGTCACCATCATCGGCTCCACGGTGTTCGGCTTCCTGTTCTCCTGCTCCAGCTTCATCACCATTATTCCCGGCGTTACCGTCACCATGGCCATGAAGCCGGTGCTGAAAATGCTGCCCTACGTGGTCACCGTGCTGGTGCTGATCATTTCCAGCATCCGCAACAAGCGGGAAAATCAGCCCCCGTCTTCCCTGGGCCTGTCCTATTTCCGGGAGGACCGGTAAATCCTCGCAGCATACAAAACCGGCGCGGAAACGAAAATCTCCGCGCCGGTTTTGATTTATTAGAGTACAGAGTTCAGAGTACAGAGTTCAGATAATATAGCATATATGACGCGGAGCATAAAACAATGGACGGTATAAATCTGTACTCTGAACTCTGTACTCTGTTCTCTCTTAAATAACTTATTCCGCTATCATATCCGCGTTGGGCAGGAAATCGCCGGGCAGGTAGATCGCGCCGGAAAGGGAATCCGGCTGGCTGCCCTGAACGAACAGGGCCGTCCGCTTCACGCCCGGCAGCTGGCACACGGTATTTACCAGGCTGTAAATCATCAGCGCTTCTGCCTCGCCGTCGCTCTCCTTTGCCAGCTCGCCCAGCTGGGCGGAAAAATTCAGCAGCAGGGTCTGATTTTCGTAGCCTACGCCCAGCAGATCCGCGCCGCGCAGGCCGCCGGGCAGCACGGCGGAAAGGCCGGTGCGGCTGTCGAAGGGCTGGGGCCCCAGCATCAGCTGTTCCACCAAAGCCCGGGCGCTGGCCGCCTCATAATAAGGAATGGGCCGATAGGTCTTTTCCAGCTTCCCCTGGGCGTTGGCAAAATACAGCGCACATTCTTCCAGCAGGAAGCCGGAAAAGTCCCGCCGCCGCATGAGCCCGTCCTGGAAGGTGATGATCTCACCCGCCCCGGTATAGGTGCCGGACGGGGTCAGGGTGCCGATCCGTTCCGAACCGATCTGTATTTCGACCCCTTCGATCCCCGGCAGGAAGGTGGTCAGCGTGCAGCACAGGGAGGCCATCATCACCGAACGGGTAATGCCCGCGTTGATCAGCGCGGCGTTCAGGCTTTCCGAAAAGCGGAGCACCAGCCGCCGGATGCCGCCCGTTTCGTTTAAGGTGGGCGTTTCCCGCAGGAAAGAGGTAAGCTCGGGGCAGCGGGGCACGTTGGGCAGCGTTTCCGCGCCGGCGGAAAGGGCCTCCATCAGGGTTACGGCCATGCCGGAAAGATCGGCGGCGGTAAAGGAGAGCGTGCGTCCCTCGCACAGGATGCCCTTGCCGGACGGGGCCGGATAATAAAGGGCGGCGGCGAAGGAGCGCCGTCCCGCGGACAGGGGCGCGGACGCCCGGGACCACAGGGCAGACAGTTCCTCCCGGCTGTTGGGCTGGAAGCAGCCCGCGGGCAGGGTGGCGGCAATGTTCATGCCCGGCTGCGCGCCGGAAATGAGCACGTTCACATACTCCACGTCCCCAAACTGGCCCAGGGTGTTGGCGATGGCCTGGCCCACGGTAAAAAGCTGCTCGTGGCTCAGCCGCAGGGCGGAGGCCGCCAGGCTCACCGTGGCCACCTGGCCGGAAACCTCCACCGGGTCGGTATCGGCCAGGGTCAGGGTCACATTGCCGCCCACGGGCGCGGCGCCTTCCGTGCCGGGATGGGCCAGCAGCATTTCGCAAAGCGTGCGGGCACGCTGCCGGGAAGCGGAAAAGGACGCCGTCCGGGGCACGGCCAGCAGCTTGCTGCCGTCCAGCGAGGGCAGGTACAGCACCACGTCCTGCGTATAGTCCTGGTGCATATCGTTTTCCGGCGCTTTATGCCGGTATTGGGCGGGCGGCAGCGTCAATTGCGCGCCGGTCACCCCGCTTTCCTGGGCCGCGCAGCCCGCCAGCAAAAAACAGGCGGCGGTCAGGCATCCCAAGCGTTTCCAGCGGTGGTTCATGGCTGTTTGCAGCCTCCATTCAGTTTTTGCCGTTCATCATATTCATGAGCCGGGTATAATCCATTTTCCAGATGCCCTCTTCCCGAAGCAGGAGCATAGGGTAGCCCTGGGCGGTTTCCTCCGTGCCCTGATCCTGCACGGTCAGGGAGGCGGTGAGCACGGCGGTCTGCCCGTCAAAGGATACGCTGCCCGGCGAGAGGGAAAAGTCCGTCAGCGTGCGGGCGGCGGCAAATGCGTCGAAAGCGTTCTGTTCCCCCGCCCGCTTTTCGGCGTTTCCGGCGCCTTCCCGGGCGGTCAGATCGTACAGGGCGGCCCAGTCCTTGGCCTGCCACGCCTGCAAAATCAGGCTGGCGGTATTGAAGGGCGTCAGCAGGCAGCTTTCGTCCCGCGTTACTGGGGGAAGCAGCGAATCGTCGTTCGTCCGGTTCAGGAAGCCCGCCCGCAGCCGCATGGAAGTGCTCTGCACCGCGCTTTGGTAAACCAGCACCTGCACCCGGGCGCACAGCCCCTGTTCCGTCAGCGCGGCGGCGATGGATTGAAGACAGAGCTGGCGGCGCATGGTTCCTTCCGCGGAAACGGCGTCCGAGGATTCGTCGGCATAGCGGCCCAGGAACGCTTCGTTGAAGGTGATGAACAGGGTATCTCCCTGGGCTGCGGCGCTCAGCACCTCCGTTCCGGGCGGGAACAGGGCGGAAAGCGCCACAGAGGACGCGGCAGGCCCCTGAACAAGCGCCGAAACGACGGCCTTTTCCAGGCTTTCGTTGCGCTTCATCTGAATTTCCCGCTGCTCCGGGGCCAGATAAGCGGAATCCCGGTAGCGGAAATACAGGGTGATCGTGCGGCTGTCCGGCGAAAGTTCCGCCGTGCTGGCGCTGATCAGGCGCTGGCCCTCGGCGCTCTCCCGAAGCAGGGTGTCCGGCGGGGAGGTCATGCAGCCCGCCAGCGTCACGGCGCAGAAAAGCAGCAAAGCGGCCCATGCGGTCTTTTTTCTCATTTAGGATTCGGCTCCTCCCCTAAGCACCAGCCCTGCAGCTTGTTTACCGTGCGTTCCAGGGAACCACGGCTGTCGCCCCAGGGCTTATCGGCGTTGCGGTAGTCAAATTTCAGGGTAAAGCCCTCCAGATCCTTTTCCATTTTTTCCAGGCTGCGTTCCACCGCCGCGCTCAAATCACGGATAAAGCTTTTCAGCACGTCGCCGCTCAATTCCTCCTGGGCCATTTCCAGCAGCATGGCCATATCCGGCAGACACGCGCCCTTGGAATTGGCAAAGGCTTTTCTGAAGGAATCGTCGGTTTTGTACAGGTGCAGCATGGTATAGGCGTAGCGGCGGGTATTTTCCTCGATGGTGTCGCACAGGATGCAGGTTCGGGACATTTCCCGGATGCTCCGGGCGGCCCCGGCCAGGTCTTCCTTGCCCTCCCCTTTGCCCAGCAGGCGCTTAAAGGCGGGCGTGGCGGCGTTTTTATCCGCTCCGTTCCTGGCCGCTTCCAAAATGGGCTGCAGCTTGCCCATAGTTTCCTTCAGATGGGTATGCATCATCAAGGCGTGGCCCAGGCGGTTCTTCTGCCCGTACAGCAGCACCTGATGATGGGCGCAGAAGCCCTTGGCGTTCACCTGGATGCGGGTGTCCGGCTCCATCACCGACGCGCCGAGGAACCGTTCCACGTCGATCAGCTCGTTGCGGCGGCGCAGCGCGCACGGGAATGGTATCAATATGGTAGCGCATAGTTCCTCCTTTGATGGCTGTGCTTGCAAAACATGCATGGGGCCCGCCCGGCGCGCATACACTTTTCAGGAAACGGAAGGGAGGCGCGGAAATGCGGGCTGGCAGGCTGAAAACGAAACGGTATCCGGTGCGGAGGCGGGGCGGATGGGCGGCGGCGCTGCTGCTTGCGGGCCTCCTGCTGGGCGCGGGGGCCGTCACCTACGGAAAGCAGGCCTGGGAGGCCGCTTTGCCGCTGCTTCCGGGGGTCTTGCAGTCTTCCGCCGCGCAAACGCCCGCGCCGGAAACGGCTGTCCGGGAGGAACGCACCCTGACCCTGCCGGGCCATACCTGGTACGCCCTGCAATTGGGAACCTTC
>CACWWM010000003.1 GCA_902764565.1 uncultured Eubacteriales bacterium | reverse complement strand
GTGCGCCACAACGGCGCGTCGGCCATCGTGCCGGTGGATGAGGAGGGCATGGTCACGCTGGTGCGCCAGCACAGGGTAGCCATCGGCCAGTGTACCTGGGAAATTCCGGCGGGCAAGCTGGATTCTCCCAGCGAGGACCCCTTCGCCGCCGCCCAGCGGGAGCTGGAGGAGGAAACGGGACTGCGCGCCGAAAACTGGAAGAAGCTGACGTCGATCTATACCACCCCCGGTTTCTGCAACGAACAAATCGCCATCTATCTGGCAACCGGTTTAAGCCAGCGGAATGCCCATCCGGACGCGGATGAATTCCTGGGCCTGACCCGGATGCCCCTGTCGGAAGCCGTGGCCCTTTGCTTGTCCGGCGAATTCCGGGACAGCAAAACGGTGGTCGGCCTGCTCATGGCCTATCAGGTGCTGGCGGCGGCGGATAAGCCGGTGCTGGACGCCTCCACAGCCATACAACGGTTCACAAACGCGTGTTCATCCCGGGAAGCCAAATAATTGCCAAAAAAGAGATCGTCAAAATGAAAAAAGAGAAGCATACCGTATACCGGCTGATCCTTTTCGCGCTGTTTCTGCTGCTGATCCTGGGCGTGCTGCTGCTGATATTCGCGCCGGGGACGATCAGCGGCGGACCCTTCGCGGGCCAGCCGCTGCAGCATATTTAATACTTACAGGTCAGAAGGAATCGATACATCCATGCAGCTTTTTCAAGGGATTTTTTCCCATCTTCCCGCCCTGGAAACGGAGAGACTGATCCTGCGCCCCCTGCGCATGAGCGATGCCAGGGATTTGTTCGCTTACGCCCAGGATCCCCAGGTGAGCCGCCACGTGCTGTGGGAAACCCACGAAAGCCTGCGGGACTCCCGCCAGTTCCTGCGGGCGGCCATCCGGCAGTACCGCCAGGGCCTGCCGGGCTCTTTTGCCATCACGCTGAAGGATTCGGGCCGCATGATCGGCACCATTGGCTTTATGTGGGTCAGCCATGAATACAGCAGCGCCGAGGTGGGGTACAGCCTGAGCCGGGAATACTGGAATCAGGGCATTATGACCGAGGCCCTGCGGCGGGTGATCTCCTTCGGCTTTCAGGAACTGCGCTTAAACCGCATCGAAGCCCA
Source organism: uncultured Eubacteriales bacterium (assembly GCA_902764565.1). Lineage (GTDB taxonomy): Bacteria > Bacillota > Clostridia > Christensenellales > Aristaeellaceae > RUG563. Next base: position 29,579 of record CACWWM010000003.1, on the reverse strand, counting down.
GCACGAGGTGGACAATCCCGCTTCCGGCCGGGTGATGGTTCACGCGGGCATGCAGTATGAAGGCACCCTGCGCCAGCGCGTGAAAAACAAGGGCAGATTCGTGGACGTGGCGCTGTACGCCATTCTGCGCGGAGACCCAAGGACGTGACCGCCTTACCATAAAACTGATAACCAAAAGAGAGTTCAGAGTACAGAATTCAGAGTGCAGATGAATATGCTTGTCCATTCTGGAATCTGAACATTTATCTATATAAATCTGAACTCTGAACTCTGAGCTCTGCACTCTCCCTCGCGTAATGATAAAAGGAGGTATGTTCATGCAGCAGCACCGGATGACCGTCCCCGGCCCTTTGCTGGATGCAAACGGGCGCCTGACGGAAAGGGGCTACGCCCTGTCCCTCATCAAGGATTACGACCGTGAGGCGGTGAAGGCCCCTTCTTTCCGCATCAAGGAATGGGATTATTACTGCATCGTGTCGGATCGGTACGCCCTGGCGCTGACCGTGGCCGATAACGGCTACCTGTACATGGACAGCGTATCCCTTCTGGATTTTGACGATCACAGCCAGGCTACCTGGTCCAGCATCCAGCCGCCCTTCGGCGGGCGGCGGCTGCCCGCCACCAGCGTGGTGGGGGATATCGGCGTATCCGGCAAGGATTATGCCATCACCTTTGAAAACAACGGAAAGCAGCGCCGCCTGTACGGCCATGTGGATCGCTTTCCCAACAGCAATGGAAAGCCCCTGCTGTTCGACGTAACGCTCACCGGCGCGCCCCGTGATTCCATGGTCATCGCCACGCCCTATGCGGGACGCCCCAAGGCGTTCTATTATAACCAGAAAATCAACTGTCTGCGGGCGGAGGGCAAGGCCGTGTACGGCGACAAAGAATACCTGTTTTCTCCCGCCCATTCCTTCGCCGTGCTGGATTGGGGCCGCGGCGTGTGGACGTATGACAATACCTGGTATTGGGGCTCTGCCTCCGGCCTGACCGACGGCGTGCCCTTCGGCTTCAATATCGGCTGCGGCTTCGGCGATACCAGCGCGGCCAGCGAAAACATGCTGTTCTATGACGGCATCGCCCACAAGCTGAGCCGGGTCGCCTTTGAAATTTCCATGAAGGACGGAAAAGAGGATTATTTGTCCCCCTGGAAATTCACCAGCGACGATCACCGCTTTGAAATGGACTTTGAACCGATCATGGATCGCTGCGCCGACATCAATGTGGGCGTCATCCGCTCCGATCAGCATCAGGTGTTCGGCCGCTTTACAGGCCGCGCCGTGCTGGACGACGGCCGGGAAATCATGCTCCGCCGGTTCCCCGGCTTTGCCGAAAAAGTGCATAACCGGTGGTGAAGCGCGCTTTTTCAGCGCAAAAAAGGCTGCCTTTCTCAGACAGCCTTTTTTCGTTTACAGCGTTTTTAGATCATATGCCGCTGCCGCATGACCTGCTCCACCCAGGCCAGATCCTCCTGGGTGTTGACGCCCCGCAGATCGTCGCCGTCGTCGTCCATGAGGGTTTCCACACGGAGGCCCCGGCGGGCCATCAGCTCCGGCACTTCCGTCAGGTAATATTCCCCCTGGGCGTTGCTGTTTCCGATTTCCGGCAGGAAACGGAACAGAGAACGGCTGTTGAACACCAGCACGCCGGAAAACAGCTCCCGAATGTTTTTTTCCTCCGCGGTGCAGTCCTTGGCCTCCGCGATGCGGGAAAAACGGCCCGTTTCGTCCCGCACGATCCGCGCCCAATAGGGAAGCGCGGGGTTTTCCGCGGTGAGCAGGGTACAGTCCGCCTGCCGGGCTTCGTGGAACGCGCAGATTTTTTTCAGGATTTCCCGCCGGAACAGCGGCATATCGCCAAAGGTAACGAGCACCGTGCCGTCGTAATCGCGGAACCATGGCTCGCACATGCGCACGGCGTGGCCCGTGCCCAGCTGTTCGTTTTGCTCCACATAGTGGTAGCGGCTGCCGAAGGCCTGCATCACTTTTTCTTTTTGATAGCCTACCACGATGTATATATCCTCGTCCGGGATAAAATCCACCTGGGAAAGCACGATTTCCAGCAGGGGCCGTCCGCAGACCCGGTGAAGCACCTTGGGCGGTTCCCCGTCCCGGGTTCCCAGCCGGCGTCCTTTGCCGGCGGATGGAATGATAACCCGCATTTTTTCCCCTTCTTCCTCTTGATGAAGCCGGGCGTCAGCCGGCTTTCTGATCCTGCCAGGCCGGGGCTTCGCGATCCAGCATGGCGTTCAGATGCAGCTCGCCGTACAGCTGCTGCAGGATGCCGACGATCTGCGGCAGCTTGCTTTCCATGTCCTCCAGCAGCTTGAGCTGTGTCCGCGCCCGGTCCAGGTTCTGGCCCGGATAATAAATATGATAGTACGTATCGCCGTTGATATGATCCATCAGGAAACGGATGCCGTCCTCCGCCGTAATGATAAGGGCCGCGTAGGGCAGAAGCTCCAGCTCCTTGGAGGTGAGCAGAGCGCCGCACTCCTGGAGGTAGCCTCTGGCATACTGCTCGTACAGATTCAGATCGCAGCTCACCTTGCTCAGGTCCTTTTCATCGTCGGTGGCGGTATTGGTGCCGATGCGCATGCTGTCCCCGAAGTCGTACAGCGGGGAAGAGGGCATGACGGTGTCCAGGTCGATGATCGCCACAGGCAGATGGGTTTCCTCGTCAAACAGAATATTGTTCAGGTTGCAGTCGTTATGACAGACGCGGGTGGGAATGAGGCCGGTTTCCAGCGCGTCCGTGATGAGGCCGAAGCGGTTTTTCCGGGCGCGGACGAAAGCGATTTCCCGCTCCACCTTGGCGGCTCTGCCCACGGGATCCCGGGCGATGGCGCTTTCCAGATCCTCGTACCGGCTGCGGGTGTTATGGAAATTGGGGATCACCACCGCGATATCCCCGGCGGATACGTCGGCCATGTCCTTGATGAATTTTCCGAAAGCGCGCCCGGCGTAATAAAAGGTTTTCGGGCTGTCCGGAATATCCAGGGAATAAACGCCGCCGAAATAGGACAGCATGCGCCAGCAGCCGGAATCGTCCCGCAGATAGGAACGCCCGTCCTTGGTGACGCGCACGGTCTGCACCGAGCCCTGCTTTTTGCATCCGGGCAGCAGGAATTTCCCTTGCAGGTGCGTGGTGGTCAGCACATAGTTTGCCATCAGCGCGTCCACGTCGGGAAACACGTTGGTGTTGATCCGCTGCAGGGTATAGCGGTGTACGTGCCCTTTGTCCGACAGCGTTTCCACACAGTAGGTCTGATTGATATAGCCCTTGTTGATCTGGACGATGTTGGTGACGTTGCCCCGGATGGCAAAGCATTCCGCCACACGCTGCACGTTGTTGATGGGCGAAGCGCTGCGCCGGGACTGCTCCAGCTTTAAGCGCATGACCGCGCCGGCTTCCGGGGAATCGAAATCCACGAAAGCCATCACGGTCAAAAGCTTGCGCAGCATCTGCGGAAAAGCTCCCGTTCCTTTGGCGAGGCGGTACAGGCACCCGTAAGCGATCCTGAGCAGCAGGCTGGCCACAGTGTAACCAAGACCGATAAACAGGGAGGAAGGCAAGGGCATATCCCAAGCCAGCCGGCAAATCAGCGCGCAGACTGCGGTGGCCGAAAGATCGGCGGCCATTTCCCGGGCGTAGGAGATGACGGCGCCCATGCGCCAAATCTGGCTGTACGCGCGGAACACCATGCGAAAGGCCGTAAAGCAGATGAACAGAACGGCAAGGTGCAGTCCGCGCTGAGAAGCGCTGCCTGTCGGTTCCAGCAAATAGAAAAAGCACCAAAGAACAATCAGGAGCAGGGTATCATAACCCACCAGCATCCAGCGGATGCCGGTGCGGGCGGTTTTCTTTTCCGGTTGCCTGTTCATTGAAAAGCCTTCCTTTTGTGCTGATCGCCAGTTTTTCACTTTCGATAATCTGCAAAAGAATATTTCCAGTTTGTTTTTGGGGATTATACCATAAAAAAGAAAGAAGCGCAACCGGTTTCGTTTTATCCGATCATATCCTCCTGCAGTTTTCGGATGGTGTAGGGCTGCGCCTTGTCATACAGCAGAGGAACCGTCAAACGGATATCCCGGCTGGAAGCGCACAGCATCAGATCGTACCGCCCGCTTTCCACCACCCATTTATGCAGCATCACATTGTAGTAAGCAAAATCCTCTTCCTTCAGGGCAAAGGTAAGCCGCTGGGTCTGACCGGCTTTGAGAAACACCTTTTTGAATTGCCTGAGTTCCTTTACGGGCTTGGACGCGGTGGATACCGGATCGGAAATATACAGCTGCACCGCTTCCGCCCCATCCATCTTTCCCGTGTTGGTCAGATCGAAGGACAACAGATATCCGTCCTCCGTTTTTTCCAGCAGCGGGTTTTCATAGGCAAAGGCCGTATAGGACAGGCCGTGGCCGAAGGGGAACCAGATTTCTTCCGGATGCAGGTCGTAATACCGGTAGCCCACTTTCCACTTTTCACCGTAATCCTGGGTAAGGCCGTTGCCGTTCAGATCCAGATCCGTGCGCATGCGGACGGGGAAGGTTTCGCTCAGCTTGCCGGAGGGATTCGTCCGCCCCGTCAGTACGTCGGCCACCGCCTGACCGGTCCCTTCACCCGCGGGCCAGGTCTGCACGATGGCGGGGAATTTATCGGCCTCCGGGCTGCGGAAGGTGCTGCTGCCGCTCATGAGCACCAGAATGGCCTTGGGATTGTGGAACACCACGTTATGCAGCACGTTTTCGATATAGCCCATCAGATGGTTGTCGTGCCGATCCAGGTTTTCCGAATCCTGGGAGGGCTGCACCCCGGTGAACACGATCACCGCGTCGTAGTCCTCGATGCCCGGCATCTTTTTGCGGAAGGTGTCCCACAGCATGCTGTCGGGCTGCTTGGCCGTCAGATAATCGCAGTAATCCACCTGCACGCCGGGCAGGTTTTTCCTGAGGCACTCCAGAGGCGAATCGATCCATGCCCGCTCGGTGAACACCTCGGCGCTGCCCTGGCCGTTGATGTAGGGCTTGACGGCGTATTCGCCCGTGACGCAGATTTTTTTTACTTTTTCTTTGGTCAAAGGCAGCAGGCCGTCCCGATTGCGCAGCAGGGTAATGGCCTCCGCCGCCGCTTCCCGGGCGGATCGGTGCTGGGCCTGCCGGTCGTATCCTTCTTCCCTGGGAATGGGACGGGTGAGGAACCCGAGCACCCTGCGGGCTGCCCGGTTCACGTCCGCTTCCGTGCATACGCCGTCTTCTATGCCCTTTTTGATGATCTGCACCATGTCGGGGTTGTCCGGCATACGCAGATCCAGCCCCGCCGCCAGGGCCCGTGCCTCGTCGTGCACCGCGCCCCAGTCGGAAATCATGATGCCCTCATAGTGCCAGTCGTTCCGCAGGATTTCCGTGAGCAGGCGCGGATTTTCCGAGCACCACAGGGAACCGATCTTGTTGTAGGCGCACATGATGCTGGTGGGATGGGCGATCCGCTGGGCGATCTCAAAGCCCCGCAGGTAGATTTCCCGCAGGGTGCGTTCGTCGATTTCCACGCTGGTTTCGGTCCGGTTGGTTTCCTGGCTGTTGACGGCGAAATGCTTCATGGAGGTGCCGACGCCCAGGCTTTCGCAGCCCGCCGCCCAGGCCCCGGCGATTTCGCCGGTGAGGACGGGGTCTTCGGACACGTATTCAAAATTCCGGCCGTTCAGGGCGTTGCGCTTGATGTTCAGCCCCGGCCCCAAAATCATCTGCACGCCGCGGTGGATGCAGTCCCGGGCGGCGGTCTGGCCCGCCTTCCGGGCGATTTCCGGGTTCCAGGTGGCCCCTAAGGCGCACATGGAGGGCAGGGTGGTGCAATTGGAGCCAGGTTCGTAATCCCGCACGCCGTGGGGGCCGTCCGCCAGGCGCTTGGCGGGCACGCCCAGCCGTTCGCAGCAGCCGGTGCGCATGCTCTGCGCGCCGGTCAGCAGCACGATTTTTTCTTCCAGGGTCATCTGTTCAAGCAGCGCGTCGATGGTCATGCCTTTTTCCTTCTTTCTATGGCAAATCGATGGGAAAAAACGCTTCGTTTGCTTTATCATATCACGGACAGAAGGGAGAAGGAAGGAATCCTAAAAAAATTTGTGCCCGAACAAAAAAATTTTGGGTTGTATCCTATTTTCTATTCCGGAAAAATGCGTTATGATTAAGAAAACAAAAAAGCGCCGATTCCAAAGCAAGCGTTTGCCGGGCGGCGTGAAAAACAGCATATCCGTGGAAGCTTCAATGATTGGGAGTATTGGGAGGGATGATCGCATGTGGAACGAGGAAACGCTCAACGCCATGCTGTCCGAACCGTCTGAAATGCTGATCGCCGATATGGCGCGGCTGGAGGGCGATATCATGATCCTGGGCGCTGGCGGAAAAATGGGCCCCACCCTGTCGGCAATGGCGAAAAGGGCCAGCGGCGCGGCGGGGAAAAACCGGCATGTATACGCCGTTTCCCGCTTTTCCGACGCCCATGCGGCGGAGCTGCTCCGGCAGCAGGGCGTGGAGATCCTGCCGGCGGATCTGAACGATGAAAAGCAGCTGGACGCCCTGCCCAAAGCCCCCAACGTCGTTTATATGCTGGGGAAGAAATTCGGCACCAGCGGCAACGCGGGGGATACCTGGCACACCAACGTGGTGATGCCCGGGGTGATCACCAAGCGGCTGGGCCCGGTGAATTACGTCGTTTTTTCCACAGGCAACGTGTATCCCTTCACCGACCCCGCCCTGGGCGGCTGCCGGGAGGAGGAAAGCCCCGCGCCCGTGGGGGAATACGCCATGAGCACCTGGGGCCGGGAGCGGGTGTTTGAATACGCCGCCCGGAACTACGGGGCTAAGGTGCTGCTGTTCAGGCTCAATTACGCCATCGACCTGCGCTACGGCGTGCTGCTGGATTTGGCGGAACAGATTCTGAACGGACGCCCCATCCGCCTGGACGTGCCCCGGTTCAACTGCGTGTGGCAGCGCTACGCCAACGAAGCGGCCCTGCGCTCTCTTTTGCGGGTGAGCCCGGAGGTGGAGCGCCTGAACGTGACCGGCCCGGAGGTGGGCTTCACCCGGGACACGGCGCGGAAGCTGGCGGCGGAATTGGGCTGCGAAGCGGTTTTTGAAGGCGAGGAAGGCAAGAAAGCCATGCTGATGAATCCATCCAAATGCATGGCCTGGTTCGGCAAGCCCGATAAGAGCCTGGACGATCTCATCCATATGCAGGCGGAATGGCTGAAAGCGGGGGGCAGACGCTTGGGAAAGCCCACCCATTTTGAGGAAACGGAGGGAAAGTTCTGATGCGCGGGGAGGCTTACGAGCTGCTGCACCGGGGCGCGTTCATCCCGGCCATGCCCCTGGTGCTGCATGAAGACCGCTCCTTTGATGAAAAGGGCCAGCGCAGGCTGATCCGGTATTATTTGGCGTGCGGCGCGGACGGGATCGCGGCGGGGGTGCACAGCACCCAGTTTGCCATCCGGGACCCGAAGATCGGCCTGTTTGAACCGGTGCTGCGCTGCGCGCAGGAGGAAATCGCCGCGTACCGCGCCCGCACGGGCCGGGAAGTGCTGGCCGTTGCCGGCGTCTGCGGCGAAACGGAGCAGGCCGTTCAGGAAGCGCGGCAGGCAATTGCCTGGGGCTACGACGCGGTGCTGCTGAGCCCCGGCGGGCTGAGCGAGAAAAGCGAAGCCTATCTGGTGGACAGGCACCGGCAGGTCGCGGAAGCGGCGCCCGTGATCGGGTTCTATTTGCAGCCCGCCGTGGGCGGACGGCTGTTCAGCTTCGATTACTGGCGCGAAGTATGCGCCATCGAAGGGGTGGAGGCCGTCAAATGCGCGGCCTTCAACCGCTACTGCACGGCGGATGTGGCCCGGGCCATCGCCGAATCCGGCAGGAACATCGCCCTGTACACGGGCAACGACGATAATATCATTGCCGATCTTCTGACCGTGTACCATTTTACGGTCAACGGGAAGGACGTGCGCGTGCCCACCGTGGGCGGTCTGCTGGGCCATTGGGGAGCCTGGACCCATCGGGCGGTGGAAATTTTCCGGGAAATCCGGGCCCTGCCGGAGGACGCGCCCGTGCCCCGTTCCCTGCTTTCCCTGGCCGCCCGGGTGACGGACGCGAACGGCGCGTTTTTTGACGCGAAGAATCAGTTCCGGGGCTGCATCGCGGGCATGCACGAGGTGCTGCGCCGCCAGGGCCTGATGAATGGCGTGTGGCTGCTGGACGAAAAGGAGGGCCTGTCGCCCGGCCAGAAGGAAGAAATCGACCGGGTGTACCGCCAGTACCCCGATCTGAACGACGACGCCTTTGTCGCCGAATTTCTGCAAAAGGACGCTTAAAGCGAGGACGTAAGATGAAAAACATTTGGTATCAGGCCGCGCTGGCCATGAAGGACGAAACGGTGAGGCTGTACCGCCGTTTGCACCAGATTCCGGAAGTGGCTTATCAGGAAACGGAAACCCACGCCTTTTTGCGCGAAACGCTGGATCGGTGGGGCGTTCCCTATGCCGCGCCGGATGCGCATATCACGGTGGCGCAGGTGCAGGGCGCGCTGCCCGGGGCCGTGGTGGGCATCCGGTGCGACACCGACGCCCTGCCGGTACAGGAAGAAACGGGGGCGGAATTTGCTTCCCTGCATCCCGGCGTCATGCACGCCTGCGGCCACGACGCGCATATGGCGGCGGGGCTGAGCGCCATCCGCATGCTGCTGGATCGGAAAAACGATTTGCACGGCCTGGTCAAGGTGATTTTCCAGCCCGCGGAGGAAGGGGAGGCCGGGGCCGATCAGGTGATCGCCACGGGCCTGGCGGACGACGTGGACGTGTTTTTCGCTATCCACGTGTGGAGCCCCTATGAAACGGGCACGCTGCACATCGCGCCGGTGACGGTGAGCGCCGCCGTGGATATGTTCACCATCACCCTTTCGGGGTCGGGAGGCCACGGGGCCACGCCGGAAAAATGCCACGACGCCATCACCGCCGGGGCGGCGCTGGTGCAGTCCCTGCAAACGGTGGTTTCCCGCCGGGTATCGCCCATGCAGCCCGCCGTGCTGACCATCGGCAGCTTCCACGCGGGCGCCGTGGGCAACATCATCGCGGATCGGGCGGAGCTATCCGGCACCATCCGGGCTCTGGATGAGGAAACCCGGACGCTCATCGAAACGGAAACGGAATCCATCATGCGCCAGGTGGCCGCCGCGTATCACTGCGGGGCGGAAATGAAAAACCGCCGGATCAGCGACGTGGTGCGAAACGACGGGCGGGCGGCGGAGCTGGCCCGCCGGTGCGCCCTGGAAATGGCGGACGAAAAACTGGTGCAGCCCCAGCGGGCCATGATGATCGGGGACGATTTCGCCAATTACGGGCGCATCGCGCCCATCTGCTACGCTCAGGTGGGTATCGCGGATCGGGAAAAGGGCACCGATTATCCCCACCACAGCGGCCATTTCCGCGTAGACGAGGACGTTCTGCCCCTGTGCGCGGCCTGGATGGCTTCCTTTGCTTTCCGGGCGGGCATGGAATGGAACGGGGGAGAAAACCGATGAAAACGGTGATCGTGGGGGCCAAGGCCCTGCTGCCGGAATGTATCCGGCAATGTCAGGCGGTCGTGGAAAACGGCTGTATCCTAGATGTGGCGGAGCATGTGCCGCTTGCTCCCGACGACCGCGTGATCCAAGGGTCGGGGATGTATCTGTGCCCCGGCTTTGTGGATATTCACGTCCACGGCGGCGGGGGCTTTTCCGCCATGTCCGGCAAGGCGGAGGACGTGATCGCCATGGCCAACGCCCACGCCCGGCACGGCACCACGTCCATCCTGCCCACCACCCTGGCCGCCCCCCTGCCCAATCTGCTGAAAGCCGTTCAGGGCGTCCGCCGGGCGGCGGCGCTGCCCTGCGACGCGGCGATTTTGGGCGTGCATTTGGAAGGGCCCTGCTTGAGCCCCGCCCAGACGGGCGCGCAGTCCCCCGACGATCTGAAAATTCCGGCGGAAACGGATTTGACGCCCCTGCTGGACGCCTGGCCGGGGGGCGTGCGCATGATGGGGGCCGCCCCGGAGCTGCCCGGCGCTTTGGCCCTGGGCGATCAGCTGGCGGCGCGCGGCGTCGTGGCCAGCATCGCCCATTCCAACGCCCTACTGCGACGTGACCCACCTGTATTCCAGCTGCTCGGGCCTCATCCGGGTACACAGCTACCGGGTGCCCGGCGTGATCGAAGCGGGGCTCAACCTGGACGCCCTCACCGTGCAGGTGATCGCAGACGGCAAGCACCTGCCCCTGTCCCTGCTGCAATTGATTTACCGCTGCAAGGGCGCGGAGAAAATCGAGCTGATCACCGACGGTCTGGAATTCGCGGCGGGCGATTTGGGGGTGATGAAGCTGCTCAGCCGGGAATCCTTCGCGGGCAGCGTGGCCACCATGCACCGCTGCGTGCGCACCATGGTGCAGGCGGGCATCCCCCTGCGCCAGGCTGTGCGCATGGCCAGCGAAAACCCGGCCCGGCGCGTCGGCGCGGCGAAGAAGGGCCGCATTGCCCCCGGCATGGACGCCGACCTGCTGCTGCTGGACGAAAAGCTGGATGTAAAGTGGGTCATGGCGGGCGGACGGGTCATCCGGGATTTTGACGCGCAAAAGGAAGCGTGAGGCCATGGATATCGCGGTGAACAAAACCTATGCCGTTTTCCGCACGCCTTTTTCGGAAACGGAGGATTTGGCGCAGACCTTTTCCGGCATCCGGGGCGGCGGTGTCAACGATCAGGACCCGGTGGATTTTTTCTGCGCGGGCCTTGTTCGCAAAGGCTGCCCGGATATCTGGCACGCGGATCGGCTGCTTGCCCTGTCCACCGACGAAGCGCCGCCCCAGGTGATCGCCGGGGCGGATATGGGCGGCAATCACGCCCTGGAATGCGCCGTGGCCGCGGAAACGGCGGGCGCTGTTCTGACCGCTTCGGATATCGGCACCCTCTGGCGGGACGAAAAGAACCTGGGCTGGACGTGCCTCCGGCTGCTGCCGGACGGGCGGGGCCTGTTCGCGTCCGAAAACATAGGGCCGTCGGACACGGAATACGCCTTCGCGGAGGAAATAACCGGTTCCCTGCGCCGGGCGGACGGCGCGCTGCTGCGCGTGACCGGACAGCAGCCCCGCATCCCCATGACTTCCTGCATCCGCCATACGGAACGGCGCGTCACCGCCCTGAAAAACGGCCGATGGCAGCGGGCGGACGAGGGCGCGCAGGGCTGCGATCAGGCCCAAATTCGGGAGGTATACGAAATCGTCAATCCCGTTTCGGCCATCCGGGCCCTGCGGGACGGAAGGCCCCCGTCCGGCTATGCCGCGGAACAAAGCTTGGCCTTGGGGGACGCCATGCTGCGGGCGGATATCCTGTACACCATCCACCCGGACGGCGCCGTCGTGACGGATTTTGACTATCAGGCGCTCCAGCCTATTCCCTGGCAGGGCTTCCTGGGGCTCATGTATCAGGAAAAATGCCGCCCCGCGCCCGGCAGTGTGCGGCGGTACATTCCGGGGCTCAGGCCCTTCCGGGATGGGGGCACGCGGTATGATTTCTCCGTGCCCCGGGACATTGCCGGGCCCTTTCCCGCCTCCTTTCCGGCCGCTCCCGATACGTGGGAGGATCCGGCTTTCCCGCCGGACAGGCAGATCGAGCAGATCATATTCGGCCGTTCCCGCCGGTGCGTCGCCTTTGCGGCGGGCATCCTGCCGGTGGAGGACGGGCGGCCCGAAATACGGCGCCGGAACGCTGTGGACGCCCTGCGGCTGGTGGCTTCCCGCAAAACCTACCTTACCTTCTGCGGCGCGTCCTCCCCGTCGGAATGCGCGCGGCAGAACCTGCCGCCCTTTACCCGCGTGCGGGGCGCGGCGTACCGCACCTATTTTCCTTCGGACAGGGCTTCGTCCTGCTATGTGATCCCTCACCGGGGCGTGCGCTGGCTGTACGCCGATTGGATGGAAAAAGGCGGGAAACGAACGGAGCGTTCCTTCCCTGTGCCGGAAGGGGTTCGGCCCGTACCGTACCGCCTGCGCGGCGACGTTTCCTGGAGTTTTGAAAACGGCGAGCTGCGCATGTCCGGCAGCCGGGGCAGCGCCGTTTGGGCCCTTCAGCCCGATCGGGTTGCAAAGCAGAGCGATGCGCGGTATAATGGGCGTTAGAGAAGTACAGGAGCATATCAACCGGACGCGAAGAAAAAGAGGGAACCATGAAAGCGCTGATTGCAGACGACGATGTGTTCGTCAGAAAATGTTTGCTGAAAATGCTGCCGTGGGAGGAACTGGGCTTTTCCCAGGTGCTGGAAGCCACAGACGGGACCGGCGCGCTGAAAACAGCGCTGAACGCTGCCCCCGATCTGCTGATTTCGGATGTAAAAATGCCGGGACTCAGCGGGCTTCAATTGTCCGAAAAGCTCCGCGCGTCCATGGTGGACATTTATATCATCATCCTCAGCGAATACAGCGATTTCGAGTTCGTGCGCAAAGCGCTGAAAATCGACGTGCAGGATTATATCCTCAAGCCCATCACCAAGGAAAGACTTTCGGAAATCACGGAAAAAATCCGGGAAATGACCGTTCAGCTGGAACGGCGGAAAATGTACGCCGCTCTGCGGGACGATGGGGAAGGGCTGCGCCGGATGGTGCGCCAGATGCTTTCCACCGAAGACGTGCAGGCCTGCACCGAGGCTTTTGAGGAAATGGCGCTGAACAAAATCCGCACGGAGGATATCAAGCCCTTCTGCGTCGCCTTCCTTCGGGAGCTGTACGCCCAGACCAGCGTGCTCACCTATAAAAAGCAGGAGCTGGAAGCCTTCAGCCGGAACGCCATGGCCGTCTGCGCGGATATGAAAAGCATTCCGGACGTGGTGGTGCTCGTCAAGGAGCAATGCCGGGCCTGCATGGAGCTGTGCGCCCATCAGACGGTGCGCACCTCCGGCTATGTGCAGCTGATCGACGAATACATCGAAAAGCATTACGGCGACCCGGATTTGTCTGTTTCCTCCATTTCGGAACGGCTGCATTTGTCCGCGGTGTATACGGGCACGCTGTACAAGCAGCACAAGGGCATCAGCATCACCAGCCGGATCAACGAGGTGCGGCTCGGGCACGCGGAGGAACTGCTGGCCGACGTGAACGAGAACGTGCGCTCCATCAGCCAGCGGGTGGGCTATGTGACGCCGGACTATTTTTCCCGGCTGTTCAGCTCCGTGCACGGCATGTCCCCCTCCCAGTACCGCGCCGTGATGCTGCACGAAAAGAAAACGGAAGCATGAGGGCGTTTTTTCAGACGCCTGTTTTTTTCGCGGAAAGAAGGTGAATGCAGTGAGAAAGAGCATGCGGAGACGCACTTTTTTTCTGCTGCTGGCCGGGATTTTGACGCTGGTGCTGGCGTTCACCGGGATTTTTTACAGCTATTTCAGCAGGATTTACAGGGAACGCCTGGAGGAAGAACAGAAAAGCCTGGTTTCCCAGGCGGTGGACACGGCGGAATCGCTGCTGATGAACATTCGGCAGAACGCTTATTATCTGTGCCTCAGCGAGAATTTGGCCAACATGCTGGTCAATTCCGAGCGCGCCTTGGCCAACCAGCAGATCGAAAGCTTGGGCATCGCGTTTTCCCTGAACACCGGCACGCCCACCGCCCCGCTGATGCAGAGCGCCTATCCCGTGCTGCTGCTGGACGGCCAGTTTCCCCTGTCCAGGTACGCGGAGCGCTTCTCCATCCGCCGCAGCATGACCACCCGGCACATTTATTCCTCGGCGGGCATGGAAAACGAGGATTGGTATGAAAAAACCCTGGCGCTCAAGGGGCAGATCTACGCCTTCCGGGACGAGCGGAACCCGGATTATCTGTTTTTCTCCCATCTGCTGTCCAGCACGCAGGTCGCGGACCCGCGCTACAATGAAAAAATTGGCGTGGTGCTGTATGCCATGCCCATGGTGCGGATGAACCGGCTTTTGGCCGAATCCAAATTCGACGATCAATCCTGCGTGGCGCTTTTGTACCGGGATACGGTAATGGCCTGTACGGACGAAGCGCTTTTCCCCGCCGGACAGCGGATGGGAAACGCCGTGGAGCTGCCCGCCGCCGGAACGGTAAAAAAAATGCGGCTGGACGGCACATGCTATTCCGTTACCCAGGTGCGTTTCCAGCGGGACTGGCAATGCGTGCTGCTGGTGCCGGAAAAGGGCGTCGTGTATCAGGACGCGCCGTTTTACCTGCTGGCGCTGCTGCTGCTTTTGGTGGTGGCGGTGGTGCTTGCGCTCTCCCTGATCGTGTCCCGGCAGGTGATCCATCCCATCGTGCGCCTGTCCGGCATCATGGAGCAGGCCAAGGACGCCGAGCATATGCCGTCCGCCCAGGAAACGGGGACGGGGGATGAGATCACCGTGCTGTACCAAAGCTACAACGCCATGCGCCAGCGCATCCAGACCCTGTCCCGCAAGACCCTGGAGGAGCAGAAGAAGCTGAGGGCTTCGGAGCTGAAAACCATGCAGGCGCAGATCAACCCGCATTTTATCTATAACACCCTGGATTCCATCAGCTGCAGCGCCCTGATGGAGGGCAACGACAGCATCGTGACCATGGTGGCGTCCCTCATCAATATCCTCAAATACAGCATCAATTTTTCCCGCACCACCGTGCCGCTGCGGGAGGAAATCAACTATCTGGAGGACTATATCTGCATTCAGCAGATTCGCTTCGCCGGAGGCTTCTCCTTTGAATACGATATTCCGGAACGCTATATGTCCGTCCCCGTTTCGCCCATTATTTTGCAGCCCCTGGTGGAAAACTCCCTTTTCCACGCGGGCAATCAGGAGGACAGCCTGCGTATCCGCCTGTACTGCGAGGAAGCGGACGGATGCCTGCTGATTCACGTGACGGATAACGGCTCCGCCGGAAACGCGGACCGGATCAACGGCTTTTTGACGGAGGACGGCGACGCGCCCAGCGGCCACGGGATCGGCATTCGGAACGTCCACCGGCGCATCACCCTGCTGTCCGGGGGCCGGGGCGGCCTGCATTACGTGCAATTGCCGGACGGCGGGCTGGACGCCGTTGTGCGCATCCCCCTTCAGGGCGTGCTTGCGGAGCCGGGAGAAGAAACTGAGGGGACAGGAGGAAACAACTGATGAAATCCATGCTGGAAAACGGCGGGACGCTGCGCCCCAATGCCCGCACCTTATGGGAAATTCAGGAAAAAGCCCTGCATCCCCCGGCGGAAACGGCGGGCAACCTGTATGCGGAAATCTGCGCCCGGGCCTGGGAAGCCCTGGAACGGGGGGCGGAACGCCGCGCCGCCGTCCGGGACGGAGAAACGCTGAAAGCCTATCAGCGGGAAACGCGCAGGCTGTTTTTCCAGTGCATCGGCGGTCTGCCACCCGCCTGCACCGCCCCCGCACGGGTGGCGGAGAAGCAAACGCATGGTTTTTTCACCCTGGAAAAGGTGCTGCTGGAGCCCCGGGCAGGAAGCTTTGCCACGGCGGCGGTGTACGCGCCGCTGGGAGAAAAGGGGCCCCGCCCCGCCGTGCTGCTGCTGATCGGCCACACGGACGCGGGCAAAGCCGACCCGGAATACCAATATGTGGCCCAGCTGCTGGCGTTCGCGGGGTTCGTGGTGCTGGCGCTTGACCCCTTCGGGGAAGGAGAGCGCTTCGAGCATTACGAAAGCGGCATCGATTTGCAGCCCATCCAGGGCTGTTCCGGCGAACACGACCTGATGGACTGGAAATGCAAGCTGCTGGGCGTCAGCCTGGCCCGGTACTTCATCGGGGACGCTTTGGCCGCGCTGGATTATCTGTGTGCCCGGCCGGACGTGGATGAAAAGCGGATCGGCCTCACCGGCCATTCCGGGGGCGGCACCCAGGTGTGCATGATGATGCTGGCCGCGGGGGAGCGCTTTGCCTGCGCCGCGCCCTGCACGTATGTGACCGATACCCGGGCCATGCTGGAGGGCGGCGTGGACCCGGACAATGAAATGATCTGGCCCGGCAGCATCGAAAAGGGTATCGACTATGTGGATCTGCTGGCCGGAATCGCTCCGAAGCCCTTGATGATCTTAGCGGCGGAAAACGATTTTTTCCCCTTGGAAGGAACGAAACGTACCCTCCGGGAAGCGCGGGCGCTTTGGCAGGCCGCGGGCGGAATCCCGCCGGAAATGACGGCGGCTCCCCATGCCCACGCCTATTCGCCCGCCCTGGCGATGGCGGCGGCCCGGTTCTTCCTGCGGCATCTTTCCCGGGAGAACCCCGATCTTGCTTCCTTCGCTTTTGCAGCCCTGCCCCCGGAAGCCCTGCGCTGCACTCCGGACGGCATGCTGCTGAAAGCTTTTCCCCGCATGCGGACTTTACAGGATGAACTGAACGGATTGCTTGCCGAGATTGCTCCCAAACGGGAAAACAGCCCGGAAGCGTGGCTCGGCGAAGCCGTGGGGACGGCGGATTCCGGGCCGCCCCGGGTGTACGGGGAGGGCATCTGCGGGCATTACGCCTGGCGGGCCGTTCTGTGGCGGGTGAATGGGAAGCACTGGAACAACGGCGTGTTCCTGAGGGACATGCGGCAGGGTGACAAAAAACTGCCCACGGTGATCGCCCTGTGGCCGGAGGGGCTGGCCCGGCTGGCCGAACACTCCGCCTGGATTTATGGGGCCTGTCAAAAAGGCTGGCAGGTGCTGGTGATGGACGCGGCGGCGGAAGGCTCCCTGCTGCCGGGGCCGCTGGGTTCCTCCTCCCTGTACATCGGCTGGGGAACCATGTATAAGCTCAGCGCCTATCTCATCCAATTGGGCGATTCCCTGTGCGCCCTGCGGGTTCGGGACGTGCTGGCCGCCTGGGAAATGGCGCGGCGCTGGCCGGAGGCGGAAAACGTGTGCCTGTACGCCCGGGGGGAAATGAGCCGGTACGCGGAGCTTGCTTCGCTCCTGCGCGGCATTCCCTGCCATACGGACGGGGCATGCCAGCCCTATGAAGAAATCGTTTCGGAAAAATACCACGATCAAACCCACACGCCTGCCTGGATTTTTCCCGGCATCCTGCGGCATACCGACACCAGGGCCGTTCGGGAACGGCTGTCCCTGCGCGGCCTGAACATGGGGGACATGGCGGAAACGCCCGCCTTTCCCCGCGCATATGAAGGAGGAAAAACAGTATGAAACTGAAAATTGCCATGATCGGCGGCGGCTCCTATTCCTGGACCTACGGCCTGTTCAGCACGTTCCTGGACAATCCCTTTTACGACAGGGAAACGGAACTGTGCCTGTACGATATCAACGAAAAAGCGGTGAACGACACCTTCGCCTTCTGCTCTTACTACAACGATCTATACCCGGAAAAAGCCATCACCCTGACCAAAACGCTCTGCGAGGACGAAGCGCTGGAGGGAGCCGACTATGTGGTGATCGCCATTTCCCACGGCGGGCTGGAAGCGGAATTGGAGGATCACCGCATCGCCCGGCGGCACGGGTTCTATAACGTGAAGGGCAGCGAATCCGGCATCGCGGGGGCCAGCCGCACCGTCCGCCACGTGCCGGAATTCATCCGCATCGCAAAGCGCATGAAGCAGCTTTGCCCCAAGGCCGTCATGCTGAACGTGACCAACCCCCTCACCGCCCTGACCCGCTGCGTGCAGAAGTATGAGGACGTAACGGCGGTGGGCTTCTGCCACGGCATCCGCAACCATTTGGAAATCCTGCTGCCCTATTTCGGGGCGGACAGCTTCGCGGGCGTCAGCTTTTCCGTGTCCGGCGTGGATCATTGCTCCTTCCTGACGGATATCCGTTTCCACGGCAAGGACGCTTTGCAGATCATGCGGGACAAGCAGATGATCGAAGCCGCCTGGGCGGGCAAGAACAACATCACCTTCGACGATCCCTTTGCCGGGCGGGAAAACGAGCGCATCCGCTTCATCCTGTGGGATATGCTGGGCTGCATGCCGGGGCTGAGCGACGAGCACTGCGCGGAATTCTATTACCAGACCACCGGCACCCAGGCGAGCCGGGATCTGTTCGGCATGCACTATGACCGCATCGCGGACAGAACCAAGACGGTGGAACGCCTGCGGGATCAGATCGTGAAGCCCCTGGAATCGGGGGAAATGCCGCCCTTCCGGGTCAGCGAGGAACGGCCCGACCGGGTGATCGAAGCGCTGCAGGGGGGGCGGGAGTTTTACGACGTGATGAACTACCGCAATTTCGGCCAGACCAGGGAGCTGCCCATGGATACCGTGGTGGAAACCTTCGTCACCTTCGACGCCACCGGCATCCATCCCGCCATCGCCAATCCTCTGCCCAAGGCGGCGCAGCTGGTTGTGCAGGCCACGGCGGTGCGGGAAGAAATGTTTATGGAAGCGGCGGCGGAATGGGATGAAAGCAAGCTGACCGCCGCCCTGTGCCAGGATCCCCTGGTGCAGGATTTCACCCGCGTGCGGGCCGTGGCCGGCGATATCATGCGGTACAACGCCCAGTTTGTGAGAAAGTAACCGTTTTTTTACAGATCAGGCATCGAGGTGAACAGGATGAGTCAGCTTTGCGCCGGGTTCGCCCGGGTGAACATCACCCCGCCCATGGGCATGCCCATCGCCGGATACTATCAGGTCAGGCTGGCGGAGAAGGTATTGGACGAGCTGGAAGCCAACGCCGTGGCTGTGGCGGCGGGAGAAGAAAAGCTGCTGCTGGTCAGCGTGGACATTCTGGAGCTGCTGTCGCCCTACAGCGATCCCATCCGGGAACGCATCGCCCGGCGTACCGGCGTCCAGGAAGACCACATTTTCCTCGCCTGCACCCACACCCACACGGGCCCCAAGCTGAACGGGGACGAAGCGCCGGAACTGCAAAAACAGTATTTTGATTTTCTCGCTTCCCGGCTGGAGGACGTGTGCGTGTTCGCCCTGCAGGATCTGCGGCCCGCCCGGATGGGCTACGGAACCGCCCACGCGCCCAACGTCGCCTTTATCCGGCGCTTCCGGATGAAGGACGGCTCCACCCGCACCAATCCCGGCATCAACAATCCGGATATCGCGGAGCCGATCGGCGAAGTGAACGACGCGGTCGGTGTGGTGCGCTTTGACCGGGAAGGGGCCGACGCCATTCTGCTCACCCATTTCGGCTGCCACCCGGACACCGTCGGGGGCTGCGTGATCTCGGCAGACTGGCCCGGCTTTGTCCGCCGCACCCTGGAAAAAACGCTGGATCACGTAAAATGCGTGCTGTTCAACGGCGCGCAGGGGGACGTGAACCATGTGAACACCGCGCCCGGGGACGGCGATCTCAACGACCTGACCCTGGATTTTGACGACGTGATGCGGGGCTACGGCCACGCCCGGTATATGGGCCGGGCCGTGGCGGGTGCGGCGCTGCAGGTTTACGATAAGGTGAACTGGGTGGAGAAGCCCTCGGTTTGCGCAGCCCAGCGGGTGATCCGCTGGCCGTCCAACCGGCCCAAGCCGGAGGAACTGCCCCTGGCCCGGCTGTACGACGGCCTGCACCGGGCGGGCCGGGACAGCGAAATCCCCTATCAGGGCATGATGCTGACCACCGTGGTGGCGGAGGCGGACCGCATGCTTCGCCTGGAGCACGGGCCGGAGGATTTCGCCCTGCGCCTGAGCGCGGCGGCGGTGGGCCCGGTGGCCTTCGCGGGCATTCCCGGGGAACCCTTTACGGAAACGGGCCGGGCCATCGCCGGAGCTGCGGGCTGGGGCCTGGCGCTGCCCTGCTGCTGCGTGAACGGCTATGAAAACTATTTCCCCTTGATGAAGGATTACCTGGACGGGGGCTATGAGGCCCGCAGCAGCCTGTTCAGGGCGGGCGTGGCGGAAGCCGTGGCCGACGGGTGCCTTTCTCTGCTGAAAACGCTTCGGGAACAGGAGGCGCACAATCATGAACAAGCACTTTGACGAAGCATCCCTGTTTCTCCCCCTGCCAAAGCCGGTCGTGCGGCCGGGGGAGTTCGTTTTTTCCGCCATGCACCTGGATCATGCCCATATCATCGGCATGTGCGGCGCGCTGCGGGACGCGGGTGCCACGCTGAAAAGCGTCTATGATCCCGACCCGGCCAAGGTGGCTGATTTCTGCCGCTCTTTCCCCGGCGTGCGCCCGGCTGCCAGCGAGCGGGAAATCCTGGACGATCCGGAGGTGCGCATGGTGGCTGCCGCCGCAGTCACCTGTGAACGCGCCGATTTGGGCATCCGGGTCATGGCCGCCGGGAAGGACTATTTCACCGACAAGGCGCCCATGACCAGCCTAAAGCAGCTAAAGGAGGCGCGGGAATGCGTCCGTCAAACGGGGCGCAAGTATATGTGCTATTACGCGGAACGGCTGCATACCCACAGCGGCATTTTCGCGGAACGGCTGATCCGCGCGGGAGCCATCGGGCGGGTGCTGTGCATGCAGGGCTTCGGGCCCCATCGGCTGAACCCCGGCATCCGCCCCGCCTGGTTTTTTGAAAAAGAAAAGTACGGCGGCATCCTGTGCGATATCGGCAGCCATCAGATCGAACAGTTCCTTCAGTTTTCCGGGGAAACGGACGCGGAGGTGCAGCTGAGCCGCGTGGCCAATTACAATCACCCCCAGTATCCCGGCCTGGAGGATTTCGGGGATTGCTGCGTGCTGGGCAAAAACGGCACGGCCTTCTATTTCCGGGTGGATTGGTTCACCCCGGACGGCCTGCGGGAATGGGGCGACAGCCGCACCTTCGTGGTGGGAACGGAAGGCACCCTGGAGCTGCGCAAAACCATCGATCCCGCCGTGCCGGAAAAGACCCGGGATATCGTGATCCTGGTAAACGGCGAGGAGGAACGCCGCTTCCTGACGGACGGGAAGGTGGGCTATCCGTTTTTCGGGGATCTGATCCTGGACTGCCTGAACCGCACCGAAAACGCCATGACCCAGGAACACTGCTTCAAGGCGGCGGAATTGGGCGTCATCGCCCAGGAAAAGGCCGTGCGGATTGAAAAGCCGTTCTGATTTTCTTCTGTTCCGTTAATATGTTCGGGTTTCCTAAACTATTTCAGGTTGCATAAAACGGTAGGAAAGAGTACAATATAGACATCCAAAGAACATATGCTGCGTGAACAGAAAAGGAACGGCGTTTCCGCATCCTGACGGAAAGGAAGGCGAAGGCGATGGAAGCGGTCAAAAAAACGAAAGGGTCTTTCCTGCAAAGGTGGGCCTTGAGCTTCCGGAAGCATTGGCGGCTGCATGTGCTGGCCCTGCCTGTGCTGATTTACCTGATCATATTCAATTACGCGCCCATGTTCGGCGTGGTGCTGGCCTTTGAAAAGTACAGCGTGGTCAAAGGTTTTTTCGGCAGCGAATGGGTGGGCATGAAAAACTTTGAGTTCCTGTTCGCCACCACGGACGCCTGGCGCATCACCCGCAACACGGTGCTGTACAACATCGCCTTCATCATCGTTACCACCATCCTTTCCGTACTGCTGGCGCTGGTGCTGAACGAAATGTATATGAAGCGCCTGTCCAAAACCATTCAAACCATGATGATTATGCCCTATTTCCTGTCCATGTCCGTGGTAGCTATCATCGTATACGCTTTCATCGGGCCAAACGGCGTGGTCAACTCCATCATCAGGGCGTCGGGCCAGCGGGCGCTTACCAACTGGTACATCTATAAACCCCTGTGGCCCTTCCTGCTGGTGTTCGTCCACTCCTGGAAGGGCGTGGGCTACACTGCCATCGTGTATGTGGCCTCCATTTCCGGCATTTCCCAGGAATACTACGAGGCCGCCGTGCTGGACGGCGCCACCAAGCTGCAGCAGGCCCGCTACATCACCCTGCCGCACCTGAAGCACATCATCGTGATCATGCTGATCCTGAACATGGGCGGCATGTTCAAGGGCGATATGGGCCTGTCCTACAACGTGACGCAGAACAGCGGCGCTTTGTACGAGGTGACCGACGTGATCGACACCTATGTGTACCGCGCCTTAAAGACCCTGGGCAATACCGGCATGTCCACCGCTGCGGGCCTGTATCAGTCGGTGGTCGGCTTTGTGATGATCCTGATTTCCAATAAGATCGTCAGGCGCGTGGATGAAGAATCCGCGCTGTTTTGAGGGAAGGAGGGAAGCGCCGTGAAGAAAAAAGAGCGCGAATCCAATTCCTTTGCCAAGATCAACCGGATCAAACCGGCCACCAACGCGGTGTTCACCTCCGTCATGAGCGTGGTCGCCGTGGCCACCGTCATTCCCGTGGTGCTGGTGTTCATTATTTCGATCACTTCCTCCGAAAGCCTGACCCGCCGCGGTTTTTCCTTCTTTCCCCTTTCCGTCAATACCGTGGCTTACGACAACCTGTTCAAATCCGGCTCCCAGCTGGTGGACAGCTATCTGGTGACCATTGAAGTGACGCTGCTGCACACCTTTGTCAGCGTTATGATCATGACCATGTACGCCTATGTATTGGCGCAGCAGCGTTTCCCCGCCCGCAAATTCTACACCTTCGTGGTGTTCTTCACCATGCTGTTTTCCGGCGGCCTGGTGCCCTCCTACATCATCAACGTGAACGTGCTCCATCTTTACGATACGTTCTGGATTTTGGTGCTGAGCAGCATGGTCAGCGCGTTCAACATCATCGTGCTGCGCACCTTCATTACCACCACCATTCCCATCGACCTGTTTGACGCGGCGCAGATCGACGGCGCGACGGAATTTACCATTTTCCTGGACATCGTGCTTCCGCTTTCCAAGGCGGGCCTGGCCACCATCGGCCTGTTCGTGCTGGTGGGCAAATGGAACGAATGGTTTACCGGCATGCTGTACATCGACAATCCCAAGCTGATTCCTTTGCAGACCATGCTGACGCGCATCCAGCAGAAAATCGACTTCATCAAAAACAATTCCAGCATCGCCTCCACCCCCGACGGCATCGCCATGCTGAAAAGCATGCCCTCGGAACAGACCCGGATGGCCATTCTGGTGCTGTCCACCGTGCCCATCCTGTTCGCCTATCCCTTCTTCCAGCGCTATTTCATCCAGGGCATGACCATCGGCAGCGTGAAGGGATAAACGGCTTCGTACTCTTGGCCGGACCGTACTTTGATCCGGCTTAGAAAATAAAAAGGAGGTAATCCCATGAAGACCCTGAATCGTATCCTGAGCCTGGTTTGCGCGTTCATGCTGCTGGTTGGCTGCGGCGCCGCGCTGGCCGAGGGGCAGAAGCTGGAGCCCGTGACCCTGGAATGGTACGTGGCCGAAGATTCCCAGCCCGATAACGCCGCGGTGTTCGACGCGCTGAACGCCTACTTCCAGGAGAAGATCAACACCACCGTCAACTTCCACTTCATTCCCTACTCCGAGTACGCCGACAAGGTGGGCACCATCCTCATGAGCGGCCAGGACGTGGACATCGTCAACGCCAACGGCGCCGTGGGCTATGTGGACTATGTGAACAAGGACTCCTTCGTAGCCATCGAGGATCTGCTCAAGGACTACGCCCCCAACACCTACGCCCTGATTCCCGAGGGCCTGTGGGACGCCATGAAGATCAACGGCCACATCTACGGCATTCCTTCCTACAAGGATTCCGTGCAGATGTACAGCGTGATGATCAACAAGACCATGGCCGACGATTGCGGCATCGAGCTGCCGGAGACCGTGAAGGACTACCGGGATATGGTGCCGATCCTGCGGGAAGCCTTTGCAAAGCGCAACGAGCTGCATCCCGAATATAAGCTGAGCGATACCGAATACGTGCCCATCGGCCGCTTCTTCCCCGACCTGGAGCAGTGGGCGCAGTATGAAACCATCAACGGCCTGGCCGTGGTGAACGTGCCCGGCGTGGAAGCCTACGAAGGCATGGGCGCGGGCGAAACCGTGTTCAACAAGTACGCCACCAAGGAATACCGCGAGCTGTGCAAGACGGTGGCCGCGCTGGTCGCCGAGGGCGTGCTGCATGAGAATCCCTGGTACTGGGATCCCGACCGCATCTACAGCTCCGATCCCTATGCTTACCTGGTGCACGACGTGGGCTCCGGCTACGTGTTCGCTGCCGAGCATCAGTATTATCAGGAGTGGGTCACCAAAATGGTGCCCTATGCCCATAACATCGCCTCCACCAACTACCTGCAGGCCGCCGTGGAATGCGTCAGCGTCACCAGCAAGAACCCCGAACGCGCCCTCATGGTGCTGGAGCTGATCAACACTGACCCCTATGTGGCCACCACCCTGCGCTTTGGTATTGAAGGCACCCATTGGAAGCAGAGCGAAGAAGAAAACGTGCTGTCCTTTGAAGGCACCAAGAACGCCGATCCTTCCAACCGCGGCCACTACTACTGGTACGGCGCGCAGTTCGGCTCCCTGGTGTATTCCAAGGTGCCCGCCGGCTATCCCTCCAACTTCACCAGCCTGATCAAGGCCGCCAACGAATCCGCCATCTCTGACACCAACCTGGGCTTCATCTTCGATCCCACCAACGTGACCAATGAAATCGCCGCCTGCAGCGCCGTCATCGACGAATTCGTGACGCCGCTCAAGTGGGGCTGGATCGCCGAGGACGAAGTGGATGCTCAGATCGACGCGTTCATTGAAAAGCTGAACGCCTCCGGCGCTGAAAAGATCGTCGCCGAAGCGCAGGCCCAGCTGGACGCCTGGAGAGCGGCCAACAAGTAATATTCAACCCTGAACCGAATTTGCGGGGGCAGACTCCATCCACGGGCGGAGCTGCCCCCTGACTTGCGATAAAATCCAATTCATGATCGGGAGGAACACACCCTATGATCGGCAATCAGTTTGAATATGCCTCGCCTGAATCCCTGGGCATCCCTTCGGCGGCCGTTGCCGCGTTCCTGCGGGAAATGGAGGAATGCCGGTTCCCGCTGCACAGCTATATCCTGATGCGGCACGGAAAGATCGCGGCGGAGGGCTATGTGGCCCCCTTTACGGCGGACAGAAAGCACCGCATGTATTCCGTCAGCAAAAGCTTCACCTCCGTGGCCGTCGGTATGCTGATTACGGAAGGGCGGCTGTCCCTGGACGACAGGGTGGCGGACTTTTTTCCGGAATACCTGCCCGATCATCCCTCGCCCTACACCCTGCGCGCTACCGTGCGGGATTTGCTGAGAATGGCCACGCCCAACGAGGAAAACTCCTATAATTGGGGTGATAAGGACTTCGTGGCCACCTTCTTCAATAACCCCAAGGACAAGCATGAGCCGGGCACCATCTTCCATTACGACACCGCCGGCACCACCACGCTCTGCGGCCTGGTGGAAAAAATCACCGGCATGCCCATCCTGGATTATATGCGCCCCCTGCTGGACGCCCTGGGCATTTCCGGGGATATCTGGTGCATTCAGACCCCCGAGGGCCGTTCCTGGACGGGCAGCGGCATCATGTGCACCTCCCGGGATCTGCTGCGCTTCGGCCTGTTCTGCCTGCAAAAAGGCCAATGGAACGGGCGGCAGTGGGTGGACCGGCAGTACATGGAAGAGGCCACCAGCAAGCAGATCGACATCAATACGGCCCATTCCGGCTATGTCAAGGACGGCTACGGCTATCAGTTCTGGATGGTTCGGGAGGGCGGCTTCGCCTGCAGCGGCATGGGGGGCCAGTACGCCTTCATGATGCCAAAGGAGGACGTGGTCATGGTGACCACGGCGGACACCCAGGGCATCGACAACGCGGAGGACGCCACCAAGCGCGCCTTCTATCGCCTCCTGGACAGCATGACGGAGAAACCGCTTCCGGAAGACGAAGCGGGGGAAAGGCTGCTGCGGGAAGCCGTTCCCAAGACGCTGCCCGGGCCTGTGGGCCAAACCGTCAATCCCCTGGCGAAGCGGTATTCCGGCGTCACCTATCGCTTCGATCCCAATCTGTTCGGCTTCCTGTGGATGCGGGCGGATTTTGACGGCGATACATGCACCCTCACTTATGAAAAGGGCAGCGGCGTGCATCAAATTCCCCTGGGCATGGGCCAATGGAAGGAATTCGCCTTCCCGGACGCCTACGCCGGGAAAAACGTCGCCGTGCTGGACAGCCACTATCAGTGCCTGGGCATGGCGGCCTGGGCAAGCGAAGGCACGCTGCTGGGCAAGGTGTTTTCCGTGGACGATTATCTGGGCGTGATCAATATCCAGCTGACGTTCAAGGGCGACACGCTCACTGTGTTCATGACGAAATGCGCCGAGAATTTCTTCGGGGATTACCGGGGCTATCTGGCGGGCACACGGGCGGAAGCGTGACATGAAAACCGGGAGGAAACCATCCATGAAAACCTATGTGCTGGTGGGCACGGGATACCGGGGCCTGTGGTCTTACTGCGAACCCCTGGTCAGGGAATACGCGGACGTGGCCAAGCTGGCCGCTGTGTGCGATATCAATCCCAAGCGGGCCAAGCTGGTGGGCGACTATTTGAAAGCGGACATTCCGGCTTATACGGATTTTGACAGGATGCTCAGGGAGCAAAAGCCCGACGTGGTGATCGTGACCACCAAGGACTGCGCCCACGAGCAGTATATCTGCAAGGCCCTGGAAGCGGGCTGCGACGTGATCACGGAAAAGCCCATGACCACGGACAGCGCCATGTGCGCCCATATCCTGGAAACGGAAAAACGCACGGGGCACAAGGTGGCCGTCACCTTCAACTGCCGCTTTATGGACTTCTATGTGAAGATCAAGGAGCTTCTGATGAGCGGGCTGGTGGGCGACGTGCTCAGCGTGCATTACCAATGGCTGCTGGACACCAGCCACGGCGCGGATTATTTCCGCCGCTGGCATTCCATCCGCGCCAATTCCGGATCGCTTTTGATCCACAAGTCCACCCACCATTTTGATCTGGCCAACTGGTTTTTGGATGACGAGCCGGTGAAGGTGAACGCCTTCGGCACCCGGCGCTTTTACGGCCATACGCGGGAAGAACGGGGGGAACGCTGCTGCACCTGCCCTTACAAGGATTCGTGCGAATTCTTCTTCGATATCGACACGGAGGACGGCGGGCGGCTGAAAATGCTGTACAAGGACTGCGAGGACGCCGACGGCTATATCCGGGACCGGTGCCTGTTTTCCGATGTGATCGATATTGAGGACAGCGTATCCCTCAACGTGAAATACGCCAAGGGCGCGGTGATGAGCTATTCCCTTACCGCCCATTCGCCCTACGAGTGCATGAAGATCGTGTTCAACGGCACCAAGGGACGGCTGGAATGTGATAACGCCTTCGGCGTGGAAACCATCAAATTCTACGACCGGGCCGGTCAATGCTTGCATATCGACCGGAGCCGGGTGCGGAAGCTGCCGGGCGGCCACGGCGGGTCCGACCCCGCCATGCGGGACAGGCTGTTCCGCGGCTGGACGGAGGACCCCCTGGGCCAGATGGCCGATACCCGCGCCGGGGCCATGTCCATCGGCATCGGCATTGCCGCCAACCTGTCCATGAAAGAAGACCGGGCCGTATATCTGAGTGAATTTTTAGGGGATTTCTATCCTGAAATGAAACGACGGGAGGGACGAACTGTATGAAAATCATCATTTCCCAGACGGCGGAGGAGCTGGGCCGCCGGGCGGCGGAGGAATCCGCCCGCATCATCAAGGAAGCCATCGCCGATCACGGCTGCGCCAGGATCGTGCTGTCCACGGGCCAGTCCCAGTTTGAAACGCTGAAATACCTGGTGGCAGCGGATATCGACTGGAGCAAGGTGGAAATGTTCCATCTGGACGAATACGTGGATCTGCCCATCACCCACATCGCCAGCTTCCGTAAGTATTTGAAGGAACGCTTCATCGATAAGACCGGCGTGACGAAATACCATTTTGTGGACGGCACCCCGGAGGGCATCGGGAACCTGACCCGGGAAATCCGCAGCGCGCCCATCGATTTGGGGCTCATCGGCATCGGCCGCAACGGCCATATCGCCTTTAACGATCCCCCGGCGGACTTTGACACCAAAGCGGCGTACCTGATCGTGAACCTGGATCCCGTGTGCCGGGGCCAGCAGGTGGCCGAGGGGTGGTTCGCAACGGTGGACGACGTGCCCCGCCAGGCCGTCAGCATGAGCCCGTGGCAGATCATGCAGTGCAAAGAGATCATTTCCGCCGTGCCCCACGAGGAAAAAGCCTGGGCCGTGAGCCAGACCCTGGCAAACGGGCTGACCAACCAGGTGCCCGCCACCCTGCTCAAAACCCACGATCACTTCCAGCTGTTTGCGGACGCCGCTTCCTACGCGGACGTAAAGCAGATCGTGACCCTGAAAGGCGAAACCCAGGTGGAGGATTTCCGCGCCTGAAGCGAAAGGTGGCCGCATGTCAAAAGAACTGAAAACGGTGCTGTTCGGCACCGGCGGCTATGCCGCCAATTATCTGGAAGCGTTCAAAAAGCCCCTGCGGGAAAACGTGCGATTGGTAGGGGCGGTGGACCCCTTCGCCCAGACCTGCGCCCTTTGCCCGCTGTATGCGGACGCGGAAACCATGCTGCGGGAGCTTGCGCCCGATATCGCCGTCATCAGCACGCCCATCCAGCTGCATACCCGGCAGGCAGAGCTGGCCTTCGCCCACGGCTGCCATGTGGTGCTGGAAAAGCCCATCGCCGCCACCGTGGACAGCGCCCGGGCCATTCTGGCCGCGCGGGATCGGGCCGGTAAGCTGCTGAACATCGACTATCACTGGTGCTATTCTCCCGCCATGCGGGCCATGAAGGCCGACGCGGAGGCGGGGCGCTTCGGCGCGCCCCGTTCCCTGCGCGTCCTCGTGCTGTGGCCCCGGGGCCACGCCTATTACCGCCGGGGCACCGGCTGGGCCGGAAAGAAAATGGACGGGGAAGGGCAGCCGATCTACGACAGCGTGCTCAACAATGCCACGGCCCATTACCTGATGAACATGCTGTTCATCCTGGGGGCACCGGCGGAAAACATCCGGTGCGCCACCTTCCGGGCCAACGCCATCGAAACCTACGATACCGCCGTGCTCACCGCCAAGGCGGCGGGGGCGGATATTTTCCTGGCCGTTTCTCACGCGATCCACGAAACGGAAAAGCAGGAACCGCTGTTTGAATACCGCTACGAGAAGGCCGCCGTCCGCTTCGGCGTGCCGGGCGGCAGGGGCGGCAGTCTGCGGGCGTATTTTGACAGCGGAGAAGTGAAGGATTACGGCGAGGTGGACCCGCCCTACATGGAAAACCTGTGGAACATGGTGGACGCCATCCGGGGAGAGGACGATATCCTGTGCTCCGGGGAAACGGCGCTGCTGCAAACCAGGGCCGTTGAAGAGATGCGCGTATTGCAGCCGGAGGCCCAGCCCTTTCCCGAAGCCTGGGTCAAGCGGGAAGAAACCGCGACCTGGGTGCCGGGGCTGGCGAAAGCCCTATGGGCCTGCTACGAGGGTAAAGCGCTTCCTCAATGGGATCTGCGGGCGGATCATCTGTAAGCAAAAAGGCGGGGCAGTTCACCTGTCCCGCCACAGACTGTAGACAAAGCCCTGGGGAAGTATGAAGGGGTCGCAACCCCTTCATCAATAATCCGCAGACGGCGGCGTGTACGTCGCCGAGGAGCGGTCCTTGACCGCTTCTTATATCAGTTTTTGGCCGTAAAATGAGCGTTTCCGGGCAATTTTGCCCGAAAACGC
>CACWWM010000002.1 GCA_902764565.1 uncultured Eubacteriales bacterium | reverse complement strand
CGACGCCGCTGTCCAGCATGTACAGGCCCACGGCTCGGTACATGGCCCCAGTGTCCAGCTGCAGGATGCCCAGGCGATTTGCCACCACATCCGAAATGGTGGATTTTCCCGCCCCCACGGGCCCGTCGATGGCGATGGTCAATGGCACTGTAAAGCCCCCTCACTTTCGTTTTTGCTGCATACAGTGTGAAGTTTGGAGAGTGAAGAGTGGAGAGTGGAGTTATATAATGCCTCATAAAATGTTTACCAGCATGCGGGTAACGCGCTGTAAACCTCCACCCTCCACCCTCCAAACTCTTTTAAAGGATGTACCGCCGCATATCCATTTCCTTGGCGGTCTTCAAATGTTCCTTCACATAGTCGGCGGTGATGGTCAGGTACACGTCGGGCATATTGTCGCCGCCCGCGTTGAAGGACACGTCCTCCAGCAGCTCTTCAAACACGGCATGCAGGCGGCGGGCGCCGATATCCTCGCCCATTTCGTTGGAAAGCATGGCGATGCGGGCGATTTCGTTGAGGGCGTCCTCGTCGAAGGTCAGGTGCACCTTGTCCACTTCCAGCAGCGCGGCATACTGCCGGGTGATGGCGTTATCTGTTTTCGTCAGGATGGATACGAAATCCTCCTGGGTGAGGGATTTTAAGTTGACGTGCACGGGGAAGCGGCCCTGCAGCTCGGGGATCAGGTCGCTGACCTTCGCCACGTGGAACGCGCCCGCGCCGATGAACAGCATGAAATCGGTGCGCACGGGGCCGTATTTGGTGTTCACCGTGGAGCCTTCCACGATGGGCAGGATATCCCGCTGCACGCCCTCCCGGCTCACGTCCGGGCCGGAACCCACGCTGCGGCCCGCGATCTTGTCGATTTCGTCCAGGAACACGATGCCGCT
The DNA here is from genome assembly GCA_902764565.1 of uncultured Eubacteriales bacterium. GTDB lineage: Bacteria > Bacillota > Clostridia > Christensenellales > Aristaeellaceae > RUG563. The sequence goes on along the minus strand of CACWWM010000002.1, from coordinate 31,542 downwards.
CTGCTCGCAGCGGCGGATGGCTTCCTCTTTTACCGCGTCCTCGTCGATCAGCTTGTTGCTTTCCTCCTGAATGAGGATTTCCCTCGCTTCCTTCACCTTGACGTGGCGGGTCTTCATGCGCTTGGGCAGCATGCCGCCCATCATGTCCCCGATGCTGATGGAAGCGCCGCCCACCTCCAGCTGGGGCGCGGCTTCCTCCACTTCGATTTCCAGCTCGTGGTCTTCCAGCGCGCCGGAACGAAGCTGCTCCCGCAGCTCGCCCCGCTTGCGGCTGATTTCGCTCTTTTCGGCCTCGGAGGGTTCGGGCTCCTGCTTGGCGCGGCCCAGCAGAATGTCCAGGGGATTATTGCCGCCGCCGGACTTCTTGGCGGGGTGCAGCAGCAAGGTCACCAGCCGGTCTTCCGCCAGCACCTGGGCGCGGGTCTTGACCCGGGCCGCGTGCTCGTCCTTCACCATGCGCACGGCGTTTTCGGCCAGATCGCGGATAATGGATTCCACGTCCCGGCCCACATAGCCCACTTCGGTGAACTTGGTGGCTTCCACCTTGATGAAGGGGGCCTCCACCAGCTTCGCCAGGCGGCGGGCGATTTCGGTTTTGCCCACGCCCGTGGGCCCGATCATGAGAATGTTCTTGGGATAAATTTCATCCCGCATTTCCTTGGGAAGCTGGGAACGGCGGTAGCGGTTGCGCAGCGCGATGGCCACGGCGCGCTTGGCGTCGTCCTGGCCGATGATATAACGATCCAGCTCCCGCACCACCTCGCGGGGGGTCAGTTCATGGGCGCTGCCCGGCAGTTTGATGATTTCGCTCATGGCTTATACCTCCTCCACGATGATGTTGTCGTTGGTATACACGCAGATGGACGCGGCGATGTGCAGCGCCTTTTCCGCGATTTCCCTGGCGGACAGGTCGGTATTCTGCACCAAAGCGCGGGCGGCGGCCAGGGCGTAGTTCCCGCCGGAGCCGATGGCGGCCACGCCGTCGTCCGGGTCGATCACCTCGCCGGTGCCGGAAACGATCAGCATGCTTTCCTTGTTCGCCACGATCAGCATGGCTTCCAGCTGGCGCAGGCCCTTGTCGCCCCGCCAGTCCTGGGCCAGCATCACGGCGGCGCGCTCCAGATTGCCGCCGCACTGGGTCAGCTTGTCCTCAAAGCGCTCGCACAGGGAAAAGGCGTCCGCCACGGAACCGGCGAAGCCTGTGACCACGCTGTCGTTATAAATCCGCCGCACCTTCCGGGCAGTGGCCTTAAATACCGTATGTTCTCCCATGGTCACCTGGCCGTCCCCGGCCACGGCGATTTTGCCGTCCTTCTTGACGGCGCAGATGGTGGTGCCTTTCATGGTCATGTGTGTAATCCTCCGTGTTTGGAATGATAGTCTTTCTTTGACCATCATGTATCTTAACAGACTTTTTTGAATTTGGCAAGATGAAAAACCGCGCTGCCTCAATTCGGCCTTGATTCGTGCTGCGGTTATTTCAGGATGAATTCCGCAATTTCAGCAATGATTTCCTGGGATATATGGCAGGGCGTATCGTATTCCTTTATGGTCCCCCGGGCTTCCTCCGGCGCGTCCGGGTTCATGAGCAGGTGGTTCAGCTCGGGATGATAGATCACCCGCACGTTTTCCGGCAGACGCAGGGCGTTCCATGCGTCGATGCCGTCCGCGTCGATCACCTGGAAATCCCGTCCGCCGTTGATGAGGAGGGCGGGGATATCCAGCGTTTGCAGGATTTCTCCCGCGTCATACCGGGCCATCTCCCAGAAATAGTAGCCGGGCTGGCCGAAAACGGTCAGCTTTTTCGCCTCTTCTTCCGAACTGTTCAGCAGGTTTTCCCATTCCTTGCGCAGCCCCTGCATCTGGATCTGTCCGATGGCTTTCGTAAGCTGCGGCAGGGCGTCCACGATGGCCTGATTCTGGCTGAGCACGATATCCCCCAAGGTCTTGGGCGTGCCGGACAGCAGGATGATCCCGTCGAACAGGCCGGGGTACTCCTTCGCGATGCGGGGCGCGATCATGGCCCCCATGGAATGGCCGATGAGATAAACCTGACTGATGCGGGGATCGGAGCGCAAAAGCGCTGCCGCCGCCGCCGCGTCCTGAATGGATTCTTCGGCAACGGTGAAGGTTTTCAAATCCTCCTGGGTATAGCGGCTGCCGTAAATCAGGGTGCGCTTGTCGTACCGCAGCACGGCGACGCCCTTTTCTGCCAGCCCGTCAGCCAAGTCCCGGAACATCTTGGTCTGGCCGAGGGTCTCGTCCCGGTCATTGGGCCCGGAGCCGTGGAGCAGCACCGCAGCGGGCAGGGGAGAGGCGGCGTTTCCCGGCAGGGTAAGCGTGCCGGGCAGGGCGGGATCGCCGATGGAAACCGCTTCCTCGATCAGGCCGTCGGTTTCACAGAAAGCAATAGAAGAAACGAGCATCAGCGCACATAAAACCGCAATGAAGAATCTTTTCATGCGTCCCGCCTCCTTGTTGTTTTACGCTCTGTCGATTTCCTGTTTCAGCCGCCCCACGGTTTCCAGCGCCCGTTCCGCGATCTTTTCATACCGGGCCTGCTTGCCACCCCGCACCTTTTCGGGCCAGCCCTCCATGATGCCATAGGTCACGTTCATGGGCTGGAAATTGCGGTTGTCGGCGGCCACGTAATGGGCCAGGGCCCCCAGGGCCGTTTCCCGGGGAAAGTCCGGCAGGGGCTTGCCCAGCTCCCGCATGGCGGCGCATACGCCCGCCACCAGGCCGCTTCCCGCGCTTTCCACATAGCCCTCCACGCCGGTCATCTGCCCCGCGAAGAACAGGCCGGGCCGGGCGATCATCTGGTAATGGCAGTCCAGCAGGCCGGGACTGTTCAGGAAAGTGTTGCGGTGCATCACCCCGTACCGGGCGAATTCCGCGTGTTCCAACCCGGGGATCAGGCCGAACACCCGCTTCTGCTCCGGGAATTTCAGCCGCGTCTGGAAGCCCACGATGTTATACAGGGTGCCTGCCGCGTCGTCCTGGCGCAGCTGCACCACGGCGTAGGGGTCTTTTCCCGTGCGCGGGTCGGGCAGGCCCACGGGCTTTAAGGGGCCGAAAGCAAGCACCATATGCCCCCGCCGGGCCATGGATTCCACCGGCATGCAGCCCTCGAACACCTTCTTTTCCTCAAAGCCGTGAATGGGGGCGGTGTCGGCGGAAAGCAGCGCTTCCACGAAAGCGTCGTATTCCTGCTGGGTCATGGGACAGTTCAGGTAATCGTCCCCCCGGCCGTAGCGGGAGGCGCGGTATACCTTGCTCATGTCCAGGCTGTCCGCCGTTACGATGGGCGCGGCGGCGTCGTAGAAATTCAAAGTGGATACTTCGGGCATGGCGGCGATGGCGTCCGCCAAGGCGTCGCTGGTGAGCGGGCCGGTAGCGATAATGGCGGGGGAATCCGGGATTTCCTTGAGCTCCCTTTCTTCCACCGTTACCAGCGGATGGCTTTTCAGCGTTTCGGTGATATAGCCGGAAAAGCTGTCCCGATCCACAGCCAGGGCCCCGCCCGCGGGCACCCGGGCCTTGTCCGCCGCCGCCAGCACCAGGGAATCCATGCGGCGCATTTCTTCCTTGAGCAGGCCCACGGCGTTCTGCATGCGGTCGGAGCGCAGGGAATTGGAGCACACCAATTCCGCGAACAGGGAGGAATGATGGGCGGGACTGAAATTTTTGGGCTTCTGCTCGATCAGGGTGACGGGCACGCCGCGCTTTAATAGCTGCCAGGCCGCTTCGCAGCCCGCCAGCCCCGCGCCGACCACGGTGACGCTCATGCTTCCTCGTCCTCCGTCTCCGGCGTGCTGACCTCCACCCGATGGCGGCAGGTTTCGTTGCTGCACAAATACCAGGTCTTGCCCTTGCGGGAGCGCTTGTAGGTCATGTAGCTGCCGCACTTTTCGCATTTCTGGTCAACCGGCATTTCCCAGGAAACGAAATCGCATTCCGGGTAGTTTTCGCAGCCGTAGAACTTGCGGTTTTTCCGGCTGGTTTTTTCCAGCAGCCGCCCGCCGCACTTGGGGCATTTGGCTTCGATGTAATTCAGGATGGGCTTGGTGTTCCGGCAGTCCGGGAAATTGGGGCAGGCTAAGAACTTGCCGAACCGGCCCACCCGGTACACCATCTGGGCCCCGCACTTATCGCACACCACGTCGCTGGGCTCGTCCTTGATTTCCACCTTTTCGATGGCTTCCTCGGCGTTCACCAGCATTTTTTCAAAGGGCGGGTAGAATTTGCGCAGCACCTTGTGCCAGTCCGCGCTGCCTTCCTCCACCTCGTCCAGCTCTTCTTCCAGCTCGGCGGTGAATTCCACGTCCACGATGGGGCCGAAGTAGTCCATCATCATGGCGTTGATCATTTTGCCCAGTTCCGTGGGGAACAGGCGCTTGTTTTCCCGCATCACATAGCCCCGGGCGATGATGGTGGTGATGGTGGGGGCGTAGGTGGAAGGCCGCCCGATGCCCTTTTCTTCCAGGGTTTTCACCAGGCTGGCTTCGGTGTAGCGGGCGGGGGGCTGGGTGAAGTGCTGCTGGCTTTCCACCGATTCGATGGTCACCGGCGCGCCTTCCTCAAACTGGGGCAGGGTGGATTCCGCCGCTTCTTCCGCTTCGTCGGTGCTTTCTTCGTACACACAGGTGAACCCGGCGAAGCGCTTATGCTCGCCGTAGAAGCGCATGCCCACGCCGTCGCCCGCCACGTCCATGGTCATGGTATCGTACAGGGCGGGCTTCATCTGGCTGGCCAGGAACCGGGAATAAATGAGCCGGTACAGCTGGAACTGTTCTTTGGTCAGGGACGCCTTGATGGATTCCGGCGTGCGGCGCACGTCCGTGGGGCGGATGGCCTCATGGGCGTCCTGGGCGTTGCGGCGGCCCTTGAATTCGTTGGCCGTTTCGGGCAGGTATTCTTCGCCGAAGCGCTCCGGGATGTAGGCGCGCACCGCGGAAAGCGCTTCCTCGGAAATGCGCACGCTGTCGGTGCGGATGTAGGTGACGATACCCTGGGTGCCCTCGTCCTCCAAGTCCACGCCTTCGTAGAGCTGCTGCACCACCTGCATGGTTTTCTGGGTGGTGAAGTTCAGCTTGCGGCCCGCCTCCTGCTGGAGGGAGGAGGTGGTGAAGGGCGGCGCGGGCAGCTTTTTCTTTTCCCCGTGCTTGATGCCGTACACGGCGAAACGGGCGTTTTCCACCCGCTGCTTTGCTGCCTTGGCCTCCTCCTCGCTGTGCAGCTCGGCCTTTTTATCGTCCAGGGTGTTCAGGCGCAGCATGAAGGTGGTTTTCCTGCCCCTTGCGCTGGGCAGCAGGGCGTTGGCGGAAATATCCCAGTATTCTTCGGGAATGAAATCCTCGATGTCCTGCTCCCGGTCCACCACAAGGCGGGTGGCCACGCTCTGCACGCGCCCGGCGGACAGGCCCTTTTTCACCTTGGCCCACAAAAGGGGGCTGATCTTGTAGCCCACCAGCCGGTCCAGGGCGCGGCGGGCCTGCTGGGCGTCCACCCGTTCCATGTCGATGGGCCGGGGGTTTTTGAGGGCGTTTTCCACCGCCCGCTGGGTGATTTCATGGAATTCGATGCGGCAGGGGGCGGTCACGTCCATGCCCAGGGTCTGGGCCAGATGCCAGGAGATGGCTTCCCCCTCCCGGTCAGGGTCGGTGGCCAGATAGATTTTGGAAGCGGATTTGGCTTCCTTGCGGATCTTGGTCAAAATCTTGCCCCGGCCGTGGATGGTGATGTACTTCATGGAAAAATCGTTTTCCACGTCCACCCCCAGCTGGGATTTGGGCAGATCGCGCACGTGCCCCTGGGAGGCCTCCACCTTGTAGCCACGGCCCAAGAATTTGGCGATGGTGCGCGCCTTGGCGGGAGATTCCACGATGATCAGTTTCGATGCGGTTGCCACGTTTTCTTCCTCCAATAATATGCGATTTGTTTGATACTGCCTTGTGAGGCAGGGGGAGATTTTATTCAGTGTGGAGGGTGGAGTGTGGAGAGTGGAGTTTTATTATGCCTGAACCTTGAACATGTTCGTCCAAAGGAAATAAGGTTTGACGAAATAATAACTCCACCCTCCACACTCCACTCTTTCAAGGCGAAAGTGTTTAGAGAAACTGGGACAGCCGATTATGAACGCACCAGCGCGTAGGCCCGTCCGGCGCGGCGTTCGATTTTTCCGCTGATTTCCAGCAGCGTAAGCTGGGTGCCCAATTCCGAAGCGGAAAGGCCCGTTTCGGCGATCAGCTCCTCCAGCGTCTTTTCTTCCAGGGCCAGGGCCCGCAGAACGGGGTCCTGCTCTTCGCCTTCCTCGGGCAGGAAGGAGTTCTGCTCCGGCGCTTTTTCCTTCCAGCCCATGCGGCAGAGGATATCCTCCCCGCAGGTGCAGAGGGACGCGCCCTCCTTGAGCAATTCCAGGGGCAGTTCGCTGCCCGGCGCGTCCACGTTGCCCGGCAGGGCGAATACCTCCCGGCCCTGGGCAAGGGCGTAATCCACGGTAAAGTGGGTGCCGCTTTTCCGCTGGGCCTCGATGAGCAGCACGGCGTCGGAAAGGCCGGAAATGATGCGGTTGCGCACGGGGAAATGATAGGGGAGGGGCGGCGCGTCCGGCGCAAGCTCGGACAGGATGGCCCCACCCTCGGCAAGCATGCGTTCCGCCAGCTCCTTGTTTTCCGGGGGATAGAGCATGCCCACCCCGCTGCCCAGCACGGCCACGGTGCGCCCGTGGGCGTCCAGCGCGCCTAAGTGGGCCGCCGCGTCGATGCCCCGGGCCAGGCCGCTGACGATGGTGACGCCCTTTTCCGCCAGTTCCCTGGCAATGCGCCGGGCCTGGGAAAAGCCGTAGCGCGTGGCCCGGCGGGAACCTACGATGGCCACGGCGGGCGTGTCCGGCGGCGGCAGGACGCCCCGCAGAAACAGCACGTCCGGCGGATTCTCGATGGGCGTGAGGGGCGCGGGATAATTTTCATCCCCCAAGAACAGCGCTTTTGCGTCCAGCGCTTCCATGGCCCGCAGCACGGGGCCGCAGCGCACGGCCCGGCTGTCGGCCAGCACGGCGAAATTCTCATGGCCCAGGGTTTCGTACAGCGCCGGGGTGAACTGCCGCCATACGTTCAGCGCCCCGCCCCATTCGTGCCGCAGGGCGTTTAGCCGGTTCCAGGCCCCCATGGGCGCGCATTGGAGCCAGATGCGGGCCAGCTGCTCGTCTGTATAGTTCATGAACGCCCCCAATACTTGCTGTCCAGGGCCCGGTACTGAATGGCCTCGGCGATATGGGCGGGCAGAATGGCTTCTTCCCCCGCCAGGTCTGCGATGGTGCGGGCCACCTTGATAACCCTGGTGTAGCCCCGCATGCTCATGCCCATCTTATCAACGGCCCGGGCTAATAGCTGCTGGGCGGCGTCGCTCAGGGGGCACAGCTCCCGGAGGGCCGCGCCGTCCATCTGGGCGTTGCAGTACGCCTTGGCCGGGGCCAAACGGCGCTGCTGCAAAAGGCGCGCGGCCTGGACGCGCTTTCTGACGGTTTCGGAATCCTCCGCGGGCGCGGATGCGTTGATTTCGCTCACCGGCACCGCGTCCACCTCCACCTGCAGGTCGATGCGGTCCAGCAGGGGGCCGGACACCCGGCCCAAATACCGGCGGATGGCCGCTTCCCCGCAGCGGCACTGCCGGGTGCGGCTGCCGTAATACCCGCAGGGGCAGGGGTTCATGCCCGCCACCAGCATGCAGCGGGACAGATACTGGGCCCGGGCGCGGACGCGGGAAATGGTGGCCGCCCCGTCCTCCAAAGGCTGGCGCAGGGCTTCCAGCACGTTGGGCGCGTACTCCGGCAGTTCGTCCAAAAACAGCACGCCGTTGTGGGCCAGGGAGATTTCGCCGGGCCGGGCGTCGCTGCCGCCGCCCACCAAAGCGGGGGCGGATACGGCGTGGTGGGGCGTGCGGAAGGGGCGTTCGGTCATGAGACCCTGGCCGGGCTTAAGCAAACCCGCCACGGAATGGATGCGGGTGGTTTCGCAGGCTTCCTCAAAGGTCATGGGCGGCAGGATGCCGGGCAGGCACCGGGCCAGCATGGTTTTGCCGCTGCCGGGCACGCCGATCATGAGCAGATTATGCCCGCCCGCAGCCGCTACCTCCAGGGCCCGCCGCGCGCCCTGCTGGCCCTTGACCAGCGATAAGTCCAGGGCGGGATGGGAAGCGCGCAGGGTGTCGGCGTAGGAAAGCTGGGCCTGGGCGGGCAGCGGCTCCTTGCCGCTTAAATGGTTGACCGCCTGGGCAAGGCTTCGGGCGGGATAAACCCGCATGCCGGACAGGCTTTGCACCTCCGCCGCGTTTTCCTTCGGCAGCACCACGCTTTCGATGCCCGCCTGATGGGCGGCAATCACCATCGATAAAACGCCCCGCACGGGGGTCAGGGTGCCGTCCAAAGAAAGCTCGCCAAGCAGCAGCACCTTGTCCAATTCGGGCAGCGCGGCCTGACGGCTGGCGGCGATCAGGGAAACGGCGATGGGCAGGTCGAAGGCCGCGCCTTCCTTTTTCAGGTCGGCGGGGGAGAGGTTCACCGTGATGCTGCCGTAGGGCAGGGCGTAGCCCGAATTGCGCAGGGCACCGGAAACCCGGTCCCGGCTCTCCCGCACAGCGGTATCCGGCAGACCCACCATCATAAAATGAGGGTCGCCCGAGGAGGGCCTCACGTCGGTTTCCACCCACACGGGGCGTCCGTCCACCCCTTGCAGGGCAAAGCACAGCGTCCGGGCAAGCACCTTGGTTCACCTCATTTCCTCAAGAGCAAAAAAGATTTAGGGGAGTTGAGAGTTGGGAGTTGAGAGTTGAGATCAATTCGGCTGTTTCATTGTGTATGGAAAGCAAACAAAATCTCCACTCTCCACTCTCAACTCTCCACTCTGATCAGTACCAAAGCCACCGGTCAAACCAGCGCATGGCCTCCAGCCAGCCCTGGGATGCAAGGCGGCCGCTGGCGTAGGGGAAGAAGGCCACAAACAGCACGGCGGCGGCAATCAGCACGAAGGCCAGCAGGCCCATGGCGGTATACTCGGCGCGCTTTACGGCCTTGCCGTTTTCCGCGGGAACAGGCGCTTTCCCTTGTCCCGCGTCCGCCAGCAGATCCAGGCACAGCACGATGGAAACGGCCAGGAAGGGCACGCAGGGGAAGTAATGATAGATGTAGGTGCCCCGGGGAACCAGCATCCAGGGCAGCAGCTGCACAAAGTAGCACAGCAGGATCAGCGCGGGCCGGGGATCGTTCTTTTCCACCCAGAGGGTCAGGGTTCGATCCTGCTGCAAATGCCGCTTGATCCATACGCCGCACAGGCACAGGATGCACCCAAGGCCCACCCACCACACGGCGGGGTTGCCCATGGCGGAAATGGTGGTGTGCCAGCCCGCCGGTTCAAAGGAATTGGAGGCGTAATACATGGGCTTGCCGATCACGGGCCATTCGTACCAGGGGGAATAGAAGGCGTGATCCATGCCCAGGCCCGGCGTGCTGTGGTAGCTGAGCATGCGCTCCGATTCTTCGATGATCTTTTTGATCGACACCCCGGCCCCGTCGTAGGCGAAGAAGGGAATGTAAGCGCAATAGTACACCAGGGCGGGCACCAGCACAAAGAAGATCAGGCAGCTTGCCACCGTGATCAAGAGATATTTGCCGCCGTTGGCCGCCAGCTTTTCTTCCGCCGTGCGTTTCTTTTCGGGGATTTGCTTCGCCGCGCGGATCAGCCGCCCGCGCCGGACGACGCCCCAGAAAAAGATCAGCGCCAGCACCACGCCCGCATAGCAGCCCGTCCATTTGCTGGCGACGCCCAGGCCCATGCACAGGCCGGACAGGGCCAGGGGAACGAGGGATTTCCACAGGGGCTGGCCGAAGGGCTCCTGGAAGAACCACCGCAGCATGAAGTACACCATCCAGATGATCCACAGCACCACGAAGCTGTCGATGGTGGCGATGCGGGTCTGGGTAAAGTGCATCAGATCCAAAGCCACCAGGGCGCAGCAGGCCATGTCGCCCCAGGAGCGCTTGATGAGCAGCTTGCCCAGCAGATACATGCCCGGCAGCATCAGCACCCCCGCCAAAGCCCCGGCAAAGCGCCAGCCGAAGGGCGTCATGCCGAAAATGGCGATGGCCCAGCTCATCATCACCTTGCCCAGGGGGGGATGGGTGTACTCGTAGGGCTGCATTTGATGCAGATGCTCGTAAGCCGTGCGGGCATGGTAGATTTCGTCAAAGTAGGCGGAGTTGTACCAGCTGGGGTAATCGCCCTCCATGCTGTCCGGTTCGTCGATCAGGAAAGAAGCGGTTTCGTTTCCGGCTTCCGCCAGCTCCCGATGGGTCAGGGGTTCGCCGGTGGCGGCGTTGATCCAGGGTTCGCCCGTTTCGGGGTCGATCAGCGGCATTTCCTTTTTCATCAGGTCGCTGACCAGGGCGGCGGGAAGGGGCTCTCCCGTTTCCGCGTCGCGGAACAGCACTTCAAACAGGGTCAGATTGTAATTGTCGGCGGTGATGCGGGCGTACCGGGCCGTGATTGTTTCCGGGTAGCCGCCGGGGGAATAGGACAGGTATTTCCATTTGAAGCAGTCGCCGACGGGCATATCGGCGGTAAAATACTGATCGTATTTTGCCCCGTCCCGGCTGAATTCTACGGTAAAGTCACTCTCGTACTGGTGAATGCCGCCGTAATAGAGCATGTTGAAGGTGCGTTCTTCGCCTAAATCCAGCACGATCTGCTCGTCGGGGGACTGGGATACGAAAGCGGTCTGCGGGGCCTTGGCGGCGCCCAGATTGGTAAAGGTGATCACGGCGTAGACCACCGTGACGGCGGCCAGGATGATCCAGTCCCGCACCGTCATTTTGCGCAGGGGCGCGGCCTTGGGCAAAGGAGAAACGGGGCGGCTTTCGGGGGCGATTTCGACGGCCCCGCCCCGGCTCAGGGCGGAACACAGCCACAGGGCGGCAAAGCCCGTCAGGATATTCAGCCCGGCGGACAGGTATTCCAAAATGGCCGTATCGCTCTTGATGGACACCGCCGGGGCGTTCAGGTGGCCCGCCGCGCCGCCGATGCGGATGTTGCGGTCCAGGGCGCAGCCCACGTTCAGGAACCCGGCCACGGTAACGCCCACGGCCAGCCACAGGATGCGCGCGTCCTTTTTGAGCAGATAGCCCAGCAGCAGCAGGGCAATGGCCGGGAACAGATACCTTTCGTGCATCATGGCCCCGGTGTTGAACAAAAGCAGCAGCAGCGCCGCGCCGTAAACGGGCAGGCTTTCGGGGTCCGCGCTGAAAAGGAACAGCGCCGAAACTGCCGCCAGGCAGTACACGATCATCACCGTGCCCAGGGCGGCGCAGGTGAGGCTGCCCAGCAGGGCCAGGGCCATCAGCGCAAGAACCAGCGCGAAACCCAAACCGCCCAGCACGTACAGCCGCAGGCGGTCTTTCCGATCCTGGAGGGCGTTTTTCAGATTGCCCTTCCAGTGGGCCAGCCACGCGGCGGCAAGGGGCAGAACGGCTAAGCAGAACGCCAGGAAGGGCGTCCAGAAATCGCCGGTCAGGGCGCTTTCGGCGGACACCCAGTTTTTGCCCAGCAGGAAATAGAGGTTGCAGCTGTTCACCGTGGCGTAGGCGTAGCGGCCCATGGTCTGGCCGTAAAGGGTAATCAGCCAATCCCATTGCTGGTGCAGGGAGAAGGGCAGCGCGATCACGAGCCCGGTGACTGCGGTGAACAGCAGGCCCAGGCCCATATCCTTCCGGCGGGCTTTGCCGTTTGCTTCGTCCTTCCGGGCGCTGAGGAAGTCCAGGATCAGGGCCAGCAGACCCAGGGGCCCGAACATGAGCGCCTGGGGCTTAATCAGCACGCTGGCCATATACAGGGGCAGGGCGGCCTTCCACTTGCGCCGCACCGCGTACAGCACGCAGAGGAAAAGCAGCAGGGTCATCAGGGCGTCGGCCTGGCCCCAGGCGGCCCCCACGGCGATGGTGAGGGGATTGAAGGCGTACAAAAGGGAAACAGCCAGGGCGGCGGCGTCCGGCAGGCGCTTTTTGCCAAGGCGGTACAGCAGGGCGCACAGGGCCATATCCGCAAAGATGGGCGGCAGCTTCACCATGAATTCGGTCAGCCCCGTGCCCAGCAGATTGCCGATCAGGCCCAGCAGCCACAGCACCCACATATATCCCGGCGGGTAATCGCAGAAGGAGAAGGGATCCCCGGCGGGATAGAAATCGAAGGGGCCGGAGGACGCCATTTTGCCGCCCCAGGCGCGGAAGCAGCCGATGTCCACGTCGTAACCCGGCACCAGCGCGGCGATGACCATGCGCAGGGCGAAAGCGGCAAGCAAAAGCGCCGTCGCCGTCCAGCTCTTGGCCCACACGCGCCGCCAGCCCTGAAGCAGCCGGGGCCGCAGCAGGGTCGCGCACAAAAGCGCGAACAGGCCCGCGTAAAAGATGCTGGAAAGCACCAGCAGCATGGACGCCGTGCCCTCTCCGGCCTCGGTTTCCGCGCTGGGGACGCTTTGGGCGGCAGCCCACAGAGGGGCGGAATACCCACTGGGCACGGCATCCACCTTGCATAAGGTCACGTCCCGGAACCAGGCTTCGCCCGTGGATTCGCCGCTGTAGCCGCCCAGGCGCACATAGATGGTTACGGTATGCTGATCCGCGCCCGTGCGGCCATAGAGAACCGCTTCCTGCCATTCCCCGGCGGTATTGTAGAGCTCGTCGGTAAAAAGATAAATGTCCTTGATGGACAGGTTGGCCCCCCGCCCGTCCCGGGCGTCGGCCTTGATAAACCCACGCAGGCAATACAGGGCGCCCGGCTCCACGTTCACTTCCTGGGCAAAACGGGCGTCCTTGGGGATTTTGTTCACGATATGGGCGGCGGCGCCGGTTTCGTCCCGCACCACGTCAAATTCCGCCCCGGCAAGGCCGCTGTAAGCGTCCAGCGTCCACCCTTCGGGCACGCCCTTGGCGTCCACCTTTTCAAAGCTGCCGTTCACCAGCAGGTTTTGGCCGTAATCCGCCGTGGGCGCCGGGCGGAAAAGCAGAAAGCATCCCAGCACGATCACCGCCAGGATGGCCGCGCCAATCAAAAGATACCGTTTGAAAGACTGATTCATGAGCGCTCCTTAAAACGCGTTTTTGATGTGGCGCAGCCCCGCCGCGCTGATTTCGATTACGTCGAAGCGGAAGGGCGCTTCCCCGTGCGTCCGCAGGTAGGCATGGGCGGCGGAGCGGAGATGGCCCCGCTTTTCGGCGTTCACCGCCATAAGGCCGGAATCCAGCCGTCCCCGGGGGCGGGTTTTCACCTCCACGAATACGAGGGTGCTTCCCTCCCGGGCGATCAGATCGATTTCCCCGTGGGCGGCGCGCCAGCGCTTTTCCACAATGCGCATGCCCTGCCGGCGCAGATAGGCCGCCGCCCGCATTTCGCCCAGCAGACCCGTTTCCCGGATATTCATACGAAATGCCCGATAAAGCTCCGCCGATGGGCGGGGCAGGGGCCGAACTGTTTCAGCGCTGCGATGTGCGCGGCGGTGCCGTAGCCCTTGTGCTGGGCAAAGCCGTATTGGGGATACTGCTTATCCAGCTCCAGCAGCTGCCGGTCCCGCGTCACCTTGGCGATGATGCTGGCGGCGGCGATGGAATAGGAAAGCGCGTCCCCATGGATGATGCCCCGTTCTTCTCCCGGCAATCCTAAGCCGGAGAGGGCGTCGATCAAAAATACCTCGGCGGGCGCGCCTTCCGCGGCCCGGCGCATGGCCATTTTCGTGGCCTCCAGAATGTTGTACCGGTCGATTTCTTCCGGGGAAGCCTGGCCCACCCCCACGAAAAGCGCCGTGTTCAGGATGGCTTCAAAGGTTTCCTCCCGGCGTTTTGCGGATAATTGCTTGCTGTCGTCCACCCACAGAAGCAGCGGCTCCCGGGGCATGACCACGCAGGCGGCCACAACGCTGCCCGCCAAAGGGCCCCGGCCTGCCTCGTCCATGCCGGCAAAGCGCGTGCCCGCGTCCCATAAGGGGCCGTCAGTCGCCGTCAGCGCTTCCAGTCTGATCCGGCGTTTTTCCTCCGTCAAGCTGCTCGTTTTCAAGCTGCGCATCCCTTTCTTCTTTGGGCGCTTCCAGGGTGATGCGGCCTAACTTGCCGCCCCGGAATTCATCCAGCACCACCTTGCAGGCCCGTTCCGTATCGTACACGCCGCCCTTCATGAGGAAGCCCCGGCCCACGCACACCGCGTCCAGCAAATCGGGGCCGCGAAGGGATAAATCCTTGATCTTGAAGCGCTCCGAAACGGTCTTTGGCGTGACGGCGATCAGATCGGTGAGCAATTGAATGGCCAGCTGGGCCGTATCCAGCACCTCGTCCCGGATGGCGGCGATATAGGCCAGCCGCCGGGCGGCCAGGGGATCGTCCAGCCGGGGCCAGAGCAGGCCCGGCGTATCCAGCAGTTCCAGATAGGGCGTGACCTTCACCCACTGGTTGGCCCGGGTCACCCCCGGCATATCGCCTACCTTGGCGATGCTGCCGCCGTGCAGGCGGTTGATGAGGGTGGATTTGCCCACGTTGGGCACCCCCACCACCATGGCCCGCACCGTTTTTTTGATGCCCCGCTGGGCGGAGCGCTCCACCGTTTCTTTGGCGGCCTTTTCGATCAGGGCCAGGGCGGCCTTGGCCTGGCGGTTCATATCCAGCGCCATGCAGGAAAGGCCCTGCCGCTTGAACAGGTTCAGCCATTCCGAAGTACGGGCGGGGTCGGCCAAATCGCTTTTCCCCAGCAGCAGCACCCGTTCTTTTTTCTCCGTCAGGCGTTTCAAATCGGGGTTGCGGCTGGAAAGGGGCAGCCGGGCGTCGCATAATTCGATCACCACGTCCACCCGGGAGAGCTGGTCGCTCAGCAGCCTTTTGGCCCGCGCCATATGCCCCGGATACCAGTTGATTTCCATAAAAACGAACCTTCCAAAAATTGTATGATAACCGCGCAATCGCGTTCTCTTTAAGTAATATCACTTTTTACGGAAAAACGCAAGAGCGAATTTTGATCTTTACAATTCGCCCTTACCTGTTCGCGGGGCTGGGGATATTCCCGCGAAGAAGGCGGCATACTACCCATAAACGACGAATTAAGGGAGAGATGGAATTTGTCTTTGCAGGCGATCATCATGGCGGGGGGCGAGGGCATGCGGCTGCGTCCCCTCACGTCCCACATCCCCAAGCCCCTGGTGCCGCTGCTGGGGGAACCGGTGATGCGCTACAGCGTGAAGCTGCTGAAAACCCACGGCGTCCGGGAGATTGGGGCGACCTTGTGGTATCAGCCGGAAAAAATCCGGCGGGCTTTTGGCAGCGGGGAGCGCGACGGCGTTTCTCTGCGCTATTACGAGGAAACGGAGCCTTTGGGCACGGCGGGCAGCGTGAAAATGGCGAAAGGCGAGATCAGCCAGCCCTTTTTCGTGCTGTCCGGGGACGGCCTGACGGACTGCGACCTGACCGACGCCCTGCGCTTTCACCGGGAAAAGAAAGCCCTGGCGACCCTGGTGCTGAAGCGCGTACCCATTCCGTTAGCCTTCGGCGTGGTCATGACGGACAGGGAAAGCCGCATTACCCGCTTTATCGAAAAGCCGGGCTGGAGCCGGGTGTTCAGCGATCTGGTGAACACAGGCACCTATATTTTCAGCCCGGAAATCTTCGATTATATTCCCGATACCGGCGCGCCGGATTTCGGCAAGGATATTTTTCCCGCCCTGCTGGCCGGAGGACTGCCGGTATATGGTTATGAGATGCGGGGCTACTGGTGCGACGTGGGCGATCTGAAAACCTATTTGCAGGCCCAGCGGGATTTGCTGGAGGACGTACCCCGTTTGCCCCATGCCCAGGGCGTGCATCCCGACGCGAGAATCGCCCCCTCCGCCCGCCTGGAGGGCGTGTGCGCGATCGGCCCGGGCGCGTCCATCGGGCCCGGCGCGGTCGTCAGGGACAGCGTGATCGGGGCCAACTGCGTGATCGGGGCCGGGGCGGTGGTAGAGGGCTCCTGCCTGTGGACGGGTGCCCAAGCCCAGGCAAAATCCAGGGTATCGGGCACGGTGCTGTGCGAAGGGGCCTCCGTGCGCCAGGGCGCGGAAACGGGGGCGGGCTGCGCCCTGGGAAAAAAAGCGGCGGTGCGGGCGCTGGCTCAATTGCGGCCCGGCGTGCGCCTGTGGCCCTACGTGAAAACGGCGGCGGGGGCGGTGGTGACCCGCAGCGTGACCCAGGGGGAATGGAACGCGCCGGAGTGGTCGGCCCGGGGCGCGGAATGCGATTCCGCCGTGACCGCCTGCGACCTGTGCGGGGCCTTCCTTCAGGTGACGGGGGCCAAGCGGGTGATCGCCGCCCAAAGCGGGGCTTCCGCTCTGCATCCCCTGGCCGCCGCCGCTCTGGGCGCCGCAGGGACGAATGTGCTGGACGCGGGGGAGAGCACCGCGCCCATGCTGCAGGCCCTGATCCGCAGCCTGAAAGCGGACGGCGGGGTGTTTTCGGACGGTCAGGCCCTGCGCTTTTTCGGGAAGGGCGGCCTGCCCCTGACGGACAAGCAGAAAACCGCCCTGGACGGCTGCGTGCTGCGCCAGGAATTGCCTGAAGCCTTCGGACGGCAGGGGCGCGTCGTCCCCTTTTCCGGCGGGGAGGAAGTGTATCTGTCGGGGCTGCTGGCCTCCTGCCGGGAAAAGCCGCTGTTTTCCCCCGTGGCGGTATTCTGCGATTCACCGAAGCTCCTCTCCTGGGCGGAGGAAGGCTTAAAACGGATACATGCCCGGGATATCCGCCTGGGCGGCGCGTCGGAGGCGGAAGCAAAGGAAGGAGAAACGGGCTTCCTGCTGCCGGCGTCGGGGGAGGACGCAGCCCTGCTGCTGCCGGACGGCCCCCTGCCCCCGGAGGACAGGGATATGCTGGCCCTGTGGCTGTTTTACGGTTGGGAAAAGGTGCTGTTCGACCTGCCGGGTACGCCCCGGGCGGCGGAGAAAATCGCCCTGCTGAAAACTCCGGACGATTCCCCGGCCTGCGCCCGACAGCGGGCCCTTATGGAAGACGGGCTTGCGGCGCTGTTCCTCTTTGCGGAAGCCATGAAGGACGGGCCGCTTTCGGACTTGCTGCCGAAAATTCCCCATACGCACCTGACCCGCCGGGAGGTGGCCTGCGATATCCGGGATAAAGGCCGCATCCTGCGCTCCCTGTGCGGACAGACGGCCGGGGACTGCGTTCTGGGGGAGGGCCTGCGCATCGCCCATCACGGCGGCTATGCCACCATCGTACCCGACGCGCACCGGCCCGCCGTGCGCGTCACCGGCGAAGCGCCGGACAGCGAGTTTGCCCGGGAGCTCTGTGATTTCTACGTCCAGAAAATCCAGGAAATGACACAAGGAAAAAACAATTTGGAAGCAATGCCTTGACAAGAGGCGCAGGCCCGCATATAATATGAAACGAAGAGATGTTCCTGAGGTGTTCGCCAGTTTTCTATTTTTACCCACATTTCATTAAACGGAACCCAGGCCAGAGAAATGGATGTCATGCCCCCGTGCTCCGCACGCCAGGGGACGGCAGAAGCTTTTCGCTGGGCACCGGCCTGCTTAACATAGCGGGTGAAAAAATAGAGGGCAGCGGCATCTTGGGGCATCTTTCGCGTTTGGAAACACGGTTTTGGAGCATGGGCGATCAGCGCATGTTCTTTTTTTGCGGCAAACGCCCAAACCGGCGCGGACAAGCCGGGATATGGTCAAAAAGATGGCAAGCGGGGGCGAACGATTGACGGTGCGGCGCGGAAAGTGGTACAATAATCCCGAGCAAACATTCCGGCAAAGGAGCATCGGGTAGCATGCGGATCAAAACGCCCATCAACAGGGAAGCTTTAAAGCACCATCTGAACTACGGCTTGTGGAAATACGCGCTCATGGCGGCGTGCGTGATCATGGGCTGGAGCCTGATCTATACCGCCACCACCTACCGTTCTCCCCAGGATAAGCGGGTGGACGTGTATATCCTGTCCAACACCGCGTCCGACGAAATGGTTCAGGCGTTTCTGGAGCCCGTCTGGAAGGAAACCGTGCCGGAAATGGAAGTGGTGAACGGCGTGGTGATGAGCCTGCTGGACGATTACACCACCACCATGCAGCTGATGACGTATATGGCGGCGGCGGAAGCGGATATTTATTTCATCAACGAGCAGTACTTCAAATCCTACGCCAGCCAGGGCTATTTCCTGGAGCTGGAGGGCCTGGTGGAAAGCGGGCAGATCGACACCTGCGGCGCGGACCTGACCAAAGGCTATGTGACTTCTGTGGATGAATACGACGATCAGGATCGCCCGGTGAAAACCAGCAGCCACCTTTACGGCATTCCCATGGACAGCTTCTACGGCTTTATGGGCGGCATGCAGCTGGATAACCGGGGCATGTACGCCGTGATCACCGTGAACAACCAGAACGACGAAAACGTGATTCCCTTCTTCAGCGCCCTGCTCAAAGCGGGCCAGGGCGAAAAGGAAGCATGGATCACGGAATAAAACAGGAGATTTTCATATGAACATTCGTATTGCGGGCGTGGTGAACGACAGCATCGTGGATGGGCCGGGGCTGCGGTTTTCCGTTTTTACCCAGGGCTGTTCCCATCACTGCCCCGGCTGCCATAATCCCGAAACCCACGATCCCCAGGGCGGGCACGACGAGGACACGGACGCCCTGATCGCCAAAATGAAAAAGAACCCCCTCCTGTCCGGCATTACCCTGACGGGGGGCGATCCCCTGGAGCAAAGCGCGCCCTGCCTGGAGCTGGCCAAAGCGGCCCATGCGGCGGGCCTGAACGTGTGGGCTTACACCGGCTATACCTGGGAGCAGCTTTTGAACCGCGCCGATCCCGACCAGATGGCCCTGCTCCGGGAAGTGGACGTGCTGGTGGACGGCCCCTTCATCCAGGGGGAACGCTCCCTGGAACTGGATTACCGGGGCAGCAAAAATCAGCGGCTCATCGACGTGCCCGCCTCACTGCGCGAAAACCGGGTGGTGCTATGGACGCCGCCGGTCTGGTAAAGCGAACAGAGAGCAGAGAGTTTTGAGTTGAGAGTTTAGAGTTGAGAGTTGAGATGGTATAGTTTATGTATTCCCGTGGATGATCATACCAACTGTTATGCAAGCTATAAAAATCTCCACTCTCCACTCTCCGCTCTCAACTCTATTCAACGTTTTCCGGTTCTTCCTGAGCCGGTTTTTTTGTGCGTAAAAAACCCTCCGCATAGAGCGGAGGGGAGAAATTGCGGGAAAGTCAGTCCTCGGGCTGGGCGGTATCCAGCCGCTGGCGCTCCACCAGCTCGGCGAAAATGCCGTTGCGGGCGATCAGCTGCTCGTAGGTGCCGTCCTCGGCGATCTTGCCGCCGTCGATCACCAGGATGCGGTCGCAGTGGCGAATGGTGGAAAGCCGGTGGGCGATCACGATGCGGGTGCACTTCATTTTGTCCAGCGCCTCGGCAACCTTCTTCTGGGTGATGTTGTCCAGGGCGGAGGTGGCTTCGTCGAAGATCAGGATGCGGGGCTTGGGAGCGATGGCCCGGGCGATCATCAGGCGCTGGCGCTGGCCGCCGGAAATGGTGCCGCCGCCGTCCTGCAGCAGGGTGTTCATGCCCATGGGCATATCCCGGATATCGTCCGCGATGCCGGCGATTTCCGCCGCGTCCCAGGCGTCCTGGAGCTTCAGGGTGGGGGCGGAAATCACGATGTTTTCAAAAATGCTGCCGGAGAACAGCCGCCCGTCCTGCATCACCGTGCCGATCTGACGCCGCACGGAGCGCACGTCCAGCTGCTGCAGATCCTTTTTATCGTAGCAGATCACGCCGCGGGAGGGCTTTTCAAAGCCCAGCAGCAGGCGCACCAGGGTGGATTTGCCGCAGCCGCTCTTTCCCACGATGGCCACGTACTGGCGGGGGGAGATGGACAGGTTGAAATCGTCGAACAGGGGCTTGCTTTCGGGATCGTAGCCGAAGGTGACGTGGTTGAGCTCGATGCCGCCGGACAGGCGGGTGACCGTTTCCTTGCTGTCGGAAGCTTCGGGGGAAACCTCCAGCAGCGGCTTGATCAGGCCGATGATGGGCTTGATGGAGGCCACGGACAGGGTAACGGCGGTGAGGGAAGCGAAAGCGGAGGAAATATAGGCGTAAGCCGTGTTGAAGGCGTAGTAATCCGCCACGCTTACATTGCGCTTGACGGCGATGTAGTACATAAAGGCCGTGCCCGTCATGGAAATCAGGGTGGTGAGCACGGAACCCATCTTGATAATCATGGGGGGGTTGTAGGTCAGCTCCGCGCTCTTGGTGTACGCCTGGGACCATTTGAAGAACGCACGGTTTTCAGAGCCGCTTAAGCGGATCTTCTGGATGCCCTTGATGAGAGAAAAGACCAGGCCGCGTTCCTTGGCGGTATACTGCATCTTTTCCGCGTCGATGCGCATCTGCACCATGGCGGAAATCAGGCTCACGCCCAGCGTCAGCAATGTGACGAGCAAGCTGGGCAGCACCAGGCTGGGGGCGAAGGAGAAAATCTGCGTCAGATACACCAGGGAGAATACGCCGGTGATGGCGGTGGAAAACAGGGAATCCACGATGGTGGAGCACAGGGAATCCATATAGGTGATATACTGGTTCAGTTCGCCCGCGGAATAATTCTTGAAGAAGGAGGGCGGCAGGCACAGAATGCGCATCATGGTGGCCGCGCTCACATTCACGTTCAGCTTAAAGCGGATGCGCGCCAGCAGCAGCATGCGGATCATGGAAAGCAGCATGGTGCCCACGGTGGCAAAGAAAAGGAAGGATACCACCGCGTACAAAAGCTGCATGCTGCCCGTGTTCACCACGGTGCCCATGAGCACCTGATTCAGCCGGGGACTGAGCATGCCCACCAGCGTGATGGCCAGGGCGGCCACGCCGAAGCTGACCAGATCGTGGATGGTAAGGCAGTTCCACATATAATGAAGCAAATCCTTCAGCTTCAGCTCCCGGGTGGGCAGGGGGCGGTAGAAGCACAGCGCTTCGGTGCTGATGTCCTTTTCCTCCCGGGCAGAAATGCGGTTTTTCTTGCCTGTGCGGGGATCGGTGAACTCATAGCCGCCGCCCGTTGCGGAGGGAAGCAGCAGGATCACCGTGCCGTCCTTTAAGGAAGTGATCATGGGGCCCATGGCGTCGGCGTGCCAGCCTTTGGTCAGGATCACTTCGCGGTAAAGGATGCCCGTGGAGGACAGCAGGAAATCCAGCCGGTCCTGCAGACCGCTGATATTGACGGGCACTTCTCTTTCCTTCACGCCCATATATTTCAGCAGCCCGGATACGGCGTCGCTGATATCCGCCTGGTTTTTCAGCTCGCCGCTGATTTTGTGCCCGGTAACGGAACGGGCGATATTTTCGATGGAATCGCTCAGCAGCTCGCGCTCGTGCTTTTTTCGGAATTCTATCTGCTCGTCAAACCAACCCATGGTTTTTCTCCTTTCGGCGGTAACAAACGGTTCGGGCGCATGAAATTTATTCGCTGGTCACCAGTTCCGCGTACATGCCGCCTTTGGCGTACAGCTCGTCGTGGGTGCCGCGCTCCACGATCTTTCCTTTGTCCATCACGATGATTTCGTCGCAGTTGCGGATGGTGGAAAGCCGGTGGGCGATGATGATGCAGGTGATCCCGCGGTCGTTGATGGAGCGGATCACCTCATGCTCCGTTCGGGCATCCAGGGCGGAGGTGGCTTCGTCCATGATGCAGATGGTGGGGTCCTGCGCCAGGGCGCGGGCGATTTCCAGGCGCTGGCGCTGGCCGCCGGACAGGTCCCGTCCGCCGTCCAGCAGCTTGTGGGCAAAGCCGCCGTCGCGGGTAACGATATCGTCGTAAATGCCCGCGTCGCGCGCCGCCAGGGTCACTTCAAAGTCCTCGATGGAATCGTCCCACATTTTGATGTTCTGGGAAATGGTATCCTCAAACAGGGTGATATCCTGGTCGATAACGCTGATGGAGCCGGTGAACACGTCCCGGTCGATTTCGTCCAGGGGAATGCCGTCGAAGGTGATGGAGCCGCTCCAAGGGCGGTTCAGGCCGGAAATCAGCTTGGCCAGGGTGGATTTGCCGCAGCCCGTGCGGCCCACGAAGGCGATTTTCTGGCCCGGCTTCACGGTCATGGAAAAATCGGTGATCAGGGGCTTGCCCAGCCGGGAATAGCCGAAGGTGACGTTTTTGAGCTCGATGGCGCCGGACAGCTTCTGGTATTCTTCCTTTTTTTCATGGGGCGCGAAGGAGGGGTCTTCCTTGTAGCTCATCACGTCGTCCACCCGTTCCATGTGGGTAATCATTTCCTGCATGGACTGCCCGGCCTCGATCAGGGAGGTGGCGGGGGCCATGAACGACGACAGGAAGCTCTGGAAAGCCATCACCATACCGACGGTGAAGTGCCCCTGCACCACCAGCATAACGCCCAGCCCCAGCACCGCCAGATTGGCGATGGCCGTGATGGCGGAGGGCAGGGAGCCGAGAAACAGATTCAGCCTTGTAAACTTTACGTCCTGCGTGTTCACGCTGGCCTGATAACCGGCCCAGCGGCTGAAAAAGCCGTTTTCCGCGCCGCTGGATTTGATGGTTTCGATCATGCTGATGCCGGACATGGTGGCGGAGGACAGCTTGGCGGCGTCGCGCTGCTGCACGCGGGTGATGTTCACGCGCTTGGCCGTTACCAAAGAGGATACGCCTAAGTTCATCAGGATCGCGCCCACGCCGATCAGGGAGAGCAGCGGACTGTAATGGATCATCACCGCCAGGTAGAAAACCATCATAATGGCCTGCAGCGCCAGGGGCGCGAAGGTCTGCACCAGGGCGGTGGAAATGCTGGCGTTGGTGGTCTGCCGGTCGGCAATGTCGCCGGACAGGCGCTGGTTGAAAAACTGCATGGGCAGGCGCAGCACCTTCCATAAATAAGCGGAGCTGCCGTAGGAGGACATTTTGCCCTCAATGCGCAGGGAGTACACCGCGGAAATCCAGCTCACCACCACGTTGATCAGGATCAGCGCCGAGAAGAGCAGCAGGAAGGGCATGAGCCATTCGGGATTCTCCCGCGTCAGCAGCCGGTCCAGGAAGGTGCGGGCGAAGGCCGGGCTGATAATGCCGATGAGGGAGGTGATGGTGGTGGTGAGGATCACGAACGCCGCCGCCACGCCGGAGCCCTTGAGCCGCTCCTTGGCGTAGGAGAAAACGGACTTGGGCTTGCCGGAGGGCGTATAGCCCTCGTCCGGCTCAAAGGTAATGCAGATGCCGGTAAATTCCCGGTCGAATTCTTCCCAATCCACCGTCACCCGGCCCCGGGCGGGGTCGTTGAGCACGGCGCGCCTGCCCTTAAAGCCGCAGAGCACCACGAAATGGTTGAAGCCCCAGTGGATGATGCAGGGGAAGGGCCCTTCCTTGAACAGATCCTCCGGCTCCACCCGCCAGGCGCTGGCCTTCATGCCGTAGCTGCGGGCGGCGAGCATGATGTTTTTGGCGTTGGCGCCGTCCATGGAAACGCCGCAGTCCAGGCGCGCCTGCTCCAGCGGGATCCATTTGCGGTAATAGTGCATAATCATGGTCAGCGAGGCCGCGCCGCATTCCAGCGCCTCCATCTGCATGACCACGGGAACGCGCACCACGCCCTTTTCGACCGGTGCGGGTACCTTTTCTTTGCCGAACACGCGCTTCCCCTCCTTACTGCAGCAGCAGAGAAATGGGCTGCAAGTCCTCCGTGACCACTTCGCCGGTGTAATAGCCGTCTTCCAGATCGGTGATCACCGGCACCGGGAACACAGGATCGCCGATGTTCAGCTTGCCGGCCAGCAGGACGCGGGGGGAAACGTCCTCGGAAATGAATTCCATGGCGATTTTCGCGTCTGTACGCAGGGGATAGTCCGCCCCCTCAATGTTGATGACCCCCCGGGCCATCACCTTGTCGATCTGGCCGTAGGTCACATAGCATACGCTTTTTTCCTGGGTGACGGCCACTGCGAAATCGGCGGTGGTGCGGATGTGCCCGAAAATGCCCCACAGAATGCCGCCGATCAAAAGCACGATGACCGACGCCATCACAAGCCAAACGCCCGGGGACGTGACCCGGAGATAATCGTTCAGCGATTCCGGAGACTCCACGGCCTCCAGGCTTTTTTCCCGGAACAACTTGACCTTTGGCTGTTCTGACATAACGCTTGCTCCTCTCAACTTTCTGCCACAGGCACGGAATGAACGCGCGGGAAGAATGTTTGCTTTATAGAAACAAAATTCCTTTTTACATTTTAACACAAAATGATCGAAAAAGCTATACCCGGCGCAGGGTTCGTTCACATTTTTTCTCACGGGCCGGAGGAGCGCATGGATGGAAATGTGAGAAAATTGCCGAATCATCGGTTGACAAACCCAAGGAATGTACGGTATAATTGCTCAAATATTTGGGAAGGGGTTGGTGTTTGGATGCTTCAGAAGGTCGTTCGGGAAGGATTAACGTTTGACGATGTGCTCTTGGTGCCCCGCCGCAGCGAGGTGCTGCCCAAGGACGTATCCCTGGCTGTGCAGCTGACGCCCAAAATCCGGCTGAACATTCCTGTGCTTTCCGCCGCGATGGACACGGTAACGGATTCCCGGCTCGCTATCGCCATTGCCCGTGAGGGCGGCCTGGGCGTGATCCACAAGAATATGTCCATTGAGGAGCAGGCTTCTCAGGTGGACAAGGTGAAGCGCAGCGAGCACGGCGTGATCACCGATCCCTTCTTCCTTTCTCCCCAGCATCTGATTGCCGACGCCCAGGCCCTCATGGCCCGCTACCGTATCAGCGGCGTGCCCATCACCGAGGGCACCAGGCTGGTGGGCATCCTGACCAACCGCGACCTGCGCTTTGAAAAGGACGACAGCCGCCCCATCGGCGAAGTGATGACCAGCAAAAACCTGATTACCGCCCGGGAGGGCACCACCCTGGAGGAAGCCCAGGCGATCCTGGCCGAGCACCGCATCGAAAAGCTGCCCATCGTGGATGAAAAGGGTAACCTGCGGGGCCTGATCACCATTAAAGATATTGAAAAAGCCACCAAATATCCCAACAGCGCCAAGGACGATCACGGCCGCCTGCTGTGCGCCGCCGCCGTGGGCGTCAGCCACGACGTGATGGAGCGCATCGAAGCGCTGGTGAACGCCAAGGTGGACGTGATTTCCATCGACACCGCCCACGGCCACAGCCTGGGCGTGCTGAAAACCATCGAAAAGATCCGCGCCAAGTACCCCGATATCCAGCTGTTCGCCGGCAACGTGGCCACCGCCGCCGCCACCCATGACCTGATCGCGGCGGGCGTGGACTGCGTGAAGGTGGGCATCGGCCCCGGCTCCATCTGCACCACCCGCGTGGTGGCGGGCATCGGCGTGCCCCAGATCACCGCCGTGGCGGACTGCGCCGAGGAAGCGGACAAGCACAATATCCCCGTCATTTCCGACGGCGGCATCAAGTACAGCGGCGACATCGCCAAGGCCATCGCCGCGGGCGCGAAAGCCGTTATGCTGGGCAGCCTGTTCGCCGGCACCGAGGAAGCTCCCGGCGAAATGGAAATTTACCAGGGCCGCTCCTTCAAGACCTACCGCGGCATGGGCTCCCTGGCCGCCATGGCCAACGGCAGCAAGGATCGCTATTTCCAGGAAGACGCCAAAAAGCTGGTGCCCGAAGGGGTGGAAGGCCGCGTGCCTTACAAGGGCATCTTAGCCGATACCGTGTTCCAGCTCATGGGCGGCCTGCGTTCCTCCATGGGCTACTGCGGTACGCCCACCATCGAGGATCTGCGCAGGGAAGGCGAATTCATCCGCATCACCGGCGCGGGCCTGGTGGAAAGCCATCCTCACGATATTTTCATCACCAAGGAAGCGCCCAACTACACCCGGATGGATCACTGATTTTCAAAACGTTATTTCGCGGCGGAGTCTGCTTCCGCCGCTTTTCTCTTAAAGCCGGGGGGGACGATATGCCAAGCAAGCGCAGCCAGGACATGCTGGATATGATCCAGGCGCATAAAAAAATGGCCAGCGATTTCAGCAACGGCTGGCTCATGAAGGTGGACGCGCCCGCCGGGGCGGTGGCGCGCCTGCACGTCCGCGGCACCACGGGCGCCACCGTGACCGGGCTGGATATGCCCGCCGTGATGGTGACGCCGGACAAACTGGAAATCCCGGACGCGGTCATCCTGCACATGCACGGCGGGGCCTATGTGTCCGGCGGGCTTTTGCAGTGCCGCACCCTGATTTCGCCCATCTGCGCCGCCACCGGCGCCCGGGCGCTGACGTTTTCTTATCGGCTGGCGCCCCAGTACCCCTATCCCGCCCAGCTGGAGGACGCGCTCCGGGCCTACCGGTATCTGACGAACGCGGGCGTTTCGCCCCGGAAGATCGCTTTCGTGGGGGAAAGCGCCGGGGGAAACTTAGCGCTGGCCCTGGCCCTGTGCCTGCGGGACGCGGGGGAGGAAATGCCCGCCGCCATCGCCCTGCTTTCGCCCTGGGTGGATTTGGCCCAGACGGGGGAGAGCTACGAGGCCCTTTCGGGGGTGGACGCCACGCTGGATAAGGACGGCCTGCTGAAAAGCGCCGTGGATTTCGCGGGCAGCGAAGAAAGGCTCAGGGACGCGGAGATTTCTCCCGTCTACGCTGACTTTACCGGTTTTCCGCCGACGCTGATCCATTGCGGCACCCGGGAAATCCTGCTCAGCGATTCCGAAATGCTGAACCATGCCATGCTCCGGGACGGGGTGGAAGCCCAATTGGTGCGCTGGGAGGGCATGTGCCACGTGTTCCAGGCCTTCGGCTTCGAGGAAAGCAAGGCGGCCAACTGGCAGATCGGCCAGTTCCTGAAAAAGCATTTGATGGACTAAAAAGAATTTTTGGCGGCGTGGCTTCGGTCACGCCGTTTTGCTTTGCAGGCAAAGGGAAAACCGGCTGCCCTGGCCCGGCGTGCTTTCCGCCCGGATGGGGATGTTCAGCAGGGCCGCCGCTTTGCCGCACAGGTACAGGCCCAGACCGCTGGACTGTTCGTTCAGCCTGCCGTTTACGCCGGTGTAGCCTTTTTCAAAGATGCGGGGAAGATCCTCCGGGGCGATGCCGATGCCGGTATCAGAAACGGAAAGCACGCCGTTTTCCACGGCGATGGCGATGGTTCCGGCGGGGGTATATTTGACGGCGTTGGAAAGCAATTGCTCTAAAATGCACTGGAACCACTTTTTGTCCGTCACGATGGCAAGGTCGGTTCCTTCATAGATCAACTTCAGCTTTTTGCTGATGAACTGGGGCGCGAAGGCGCGGATCACCGGGCGGATCAGGGCGTCCAGGGAATATTCCCCGATCACCAGATCGTTTGCGCCGCCGCTCAGGCGCTGATAGGCCAGCACCATGTTGGTGTACTGTTCGATGCGGAACAGTTCTTCCTGCAGGGCGCTTTTGTCCGGCGATTCCGGGCCGCCCAGGGCCAGCTTCATCACAGCGATGGGGGTTTTGATCTGATGCACCCAGGCGGTGTAGAAATCCTGGGTTTCCTTCCGCTCGGCGGCGAAAGCGGAAGAAAGCCTTTCCTTTTCCGCACCAAGGGCTGCGATCATCTGCCCATAATCCGCTTCCGGCAGGCTTTCGGCCGGAGGCAGATCGTTCCATTCGGACAGGATGGCGTTCAGCTTCCGCTTCCGTTCTTCCGCTTTTCTCTGCTCCCGGATGAAGCGGAAAAGAAAAGCCAGCGCCAAACAGAAAAACGTAACGGTCAGGGCGTACCAGAAGGGCTCCAGCCCCAGCCCGTACAGCGAGAAAATGACGCAGGTCAGCGCCGCGCCGGTGAAAAGCAGCCCGGCGGGGACGGCGAACTGCTTCAGGCAGTCCCGAAAAACCGCTTTGTTCCTCATACGATCATGTACCCGCTTCCCGGTTTGGTGACGATCACGTCCTTCAGGCCGTTTTCCTCCAGCTTTTTCCGCAGCCTGCCCACGTTGACGGTCAGGGTGTTTTCCTCCACGTACAGGTCGCTTTGCCAGAGGGCTTTCATCAGATCGTCCCGGCTGACGATTTTTCCCTTGCGCTCCAGCAGCACCTGCAGGATGCGCAGCTCGTTTTTCGTCAGCTCGATATGTTTTTCGCCGTACACCACGCATGCTTCGCCGGGGCGCAGCTCCGCCCCGCGGAAGGCGAGCGACGCTCCCGCCCCGCCGATTTCGTAGGCCCGGCGCAGTACCGCCTGCACCTTGGCGTTGAGCACCATGGGGTCCACGGGCTTGGGAATGAAGTCGTCGCCGCCCAGGCTGATGGCGGTAACGATGTTCATGCTGTCCGAAGCGGAGGAAAGAAACACGATGGGCACGGTTGAAATTTTCCGGATTTCGGCGCACCAGTGATAGCCGCTGTAATAGGGCAGCTTGATGTCCAGCAGCACCAGCTGGGGCTGACAGGCGGCAAATTCCGCCGCCACGCTGCGGAAATCCACGGCGCGCCTGACCTCGCTGCCGTAATCGGCCAGGGTCTTTTCAATGGCGGACGCCAGCGCCCCGTCGTCCTCAACCAGGAAAATCCGGTACATTGCTTTCTCTCCTTCAAAACGCCCAAAACCGTCGGGCGTATCCCGGCGGTTGGGCATGTATTGTTTCAGTGAACGATTTTGTAATAGGTCCTGGCCGTCAGGCTGTAAATCACCACATACACCAGCAGGAAGGCCAGGAAGGTGATCGCCGTGCACAGCACGAACAGGGATATTTTGGATAAGAGCAGCATCCGCAGCAGCTTGGTGAGCATGGGAAAGGCGAAGCACACGTGCACCCCCGCCACGGCCAGGGGCAGGAAGAACACCAGCAGCACCTGGCTTTTGATGCTGCCCTTCACCTCCTGCTGGCTCATGCCGATTTTCTCCATGATCTGATACCGCTGCCGATCCTCGTACCCTTCGGAAATCTGCTTGTAGTAGATAATGAGCGCCGTGGCGAACAGGCACACCAGCCCCAGCAGGATGCCCAGGAACAGGAAGGAGCCGTACATGCCGTAGATGTCTTCCGTCGCTTCCCAGAGCGTATCCGAAAGGAAACGAAAGCGGAGCGGAGCGTCCTCCTGCATTTCCGGCTGCGCGTGGAGATAGGTCAGGAAGCTGTCATAGATCTCCCGGCTGATGCCGCTTCCCGCTTCGCAGGCCGCGGCCCGGTCAACGAATTTCACGCAGAGCTTATCGGTAAGCTCAGAGCAGTTTTTCCCGTAGGCTTCCCGCTGATTCCGGTCGATGGCGGAAAGCACGTTTTTGTCTGCCACCACCACGCCGTAGCGGTCGAAAGCGGTAACGAGGGCGGTGTTCAGGGGAAACAGGGCCAGGTTTTCCGCCACGCGGTATTCCGTGCCGCCGATGGTGATGGCGTCGCCGCGGAAAACGGAAGCGTTGGCTACGCTGATCATGCACAGGGCGATTTCGTTTTCTTTGAGGTTCAGCGCCTGGCCGGTCAGATCGCGGTACGTATCGGCGGTAATGAAATCGAAGTTCGCCACGTTGGTAACGCTACCCAAAGCCCGGTCGGTAATGCATACCCCGTTCTCGAAAGCGTAAGGCACTTCCAGGTATTGCTGGCGCGTGATTTCCTGAATATCCACGCCGTTGCTGCGCGCCGCATCCTGAATCATTTGGGTCAGCACATCGGAGGGGACGAGCCTGGTTTCGCCCTCCGGCGTTACATAGGACGCGCTGAGATACATCTCCTGGGGGTAATTATTGGCCAGCGTTTCCTCCGTGCCCGCGTACAGGCTCACGGTGGTGGATACCATCACCAGCACGCCGGTGGCCAGGATGCAGATAGAGGCCAGGCCCACCGCGTTCTGCTTCATCCGGTACAGCAGGCCGGACACCGCCGTCATGTGCTTTTTGTGATAGTAGTAGCTTTCCTTGTGCTTTAATCTTTGCAGCACGAAGGTGGTGCCGGTGACGAACAGGAAATAGGTGCCGATCACCACTAAGATCACCGCCGCGAAGAACAGCAGCAGCGCTTCCAGGGGGCTGCGGTTGGAAACGGCGAAGTAATATCCAAGGCCCAAACATACCACGCCGATCAGCAGCATGAGCCACCGCACCTTGGGCTCTTTTTCTCCCGTATGGGCGCTGGCGAACAGCTCCACCGGCTTCATGCGGGCCAGGGTGACGCAGTTCAGCAGGTAAATGAGCAGGTCGGTCAGCAGAAAGCCCAGGGCAGCGGGCAGCACCGTTCCCGGGGAAATGTAGTAGAACCCCAGAATGGAGGAAACACCCAGCAGGCGGCAGATGAGCAGGGAACAGAGCTTGTAAAAGAGCATGCCAAGCAGCAGGCCCAGGGCCACGCCCATTAGACTGCTGGCCGCGCTTTCCCGGAACAGCACCTTGGCCACGTGCCGCTTTTCCATGCCCAGCACGTTGTAAAGCCCGAATTCGCGCCTGCGCTGCTTCATCAAAAAGCTGTTGGTGTACAGCAGCAGGATCACGGACAGCAGCCCGATCACGATGACCCCGATGCCCATGAAGGAGGGCAGGTAAGCCCCGCCTTTCAGGGTGCGCATGCGGCTATCCTTGGCCAGGGTATAGATGATGTAGAAGCAGGCCAGCAGCCCGGCTTCCGTCAGCACCCGGGGCACGAAAAAGCGGTAATTGTTTTTGATGTTCCGCGCCGCCATTTTGCCGTACAGCGTCATTGAGCCTCACCGCCCTTTCGGAGCATGGTGAGGGTGTCGGAAATCTTCTGGTACAGCGCTTCGTTGGTGCATGCGCCCCGGTAAATCTGGTGGAACACCACCCCGTCCCGGATGAACAGCACCCGGCCCGCGTGGGAGGCGGCGTCGGTGGAATGGGTGACCATCAGGATGGTCTGCCCGGCCCGGTTCATCTTTTCAAATACCCGGAGCAGATCGGAAGAGGATTGGGAATCCAGGGAACCGGTGGGCTCGTCGGCCAGGATCAGTTTGGGATCGGTGATCAGGGCCCGGGCGGCGGCGGCGCGCTGCTTCTGGCCGCCGGAAACCTCATAGGGGAATTTGTTCAGGATGTCCGCAATGCCCAGGGCATCGGCTACGGGGGTCAGCCGTTCATTCATTTCGGCAACGCCCTTGCCGCTCAGCACCAGGGGGAGAAGAATGTTGTCTTTCAGGGAAAAGGTGTCCAGCAGATTGAATTCCTGGAACACGAAGCCCAGATTCTCCCGGCGGAAGGAGGCCAGCTCCCCGTCCTTTACCTCCGAAAGGTTTTTCCCGTCCAGCAGAACGCTTCCGCCCGTGGGTTTATCCAAAGCGGCCAAAATGTTCAGCAGGGTGGTTTTCCCGGAGCCGGATTCGCCCATGATGGCCACGTATTCCCCGGCCTCCACCGTAAAGGTAACGCCCTTCAGGGCTTGTACCTGATTGCCGCCGAACCGGCCCGTGTAGGTCTTTTTTACGTCTTTTACGTCAAGAATCGTCATTGCTGCTTCCTCCTGTTTCAGTTTACGGATTCATTGTAACGAAACAGGGCCGTTTCCGAAATCGATTGGGGTGACATTC
>CACWWM010000001.1 GCA_902764565.1 uncultured Eubacteriales bacterium | reverse complement strand
TCCTCCGCCGGGCGGCCCTGGCGGGGTGGATCGTGGCGGCGGTGCTGCCGGGCTTCCTCTGCCCGGGCGGCCAGGGTGACGGCGTCCAGGCAGGGGGATCACCTGGGCCAGCTTCCCGGCGGAGGATGGCCGCCGCGGCGGGGTGGATCGTGGCGGCGGTGCTGCTGGGCTTCCTCTGCCCGGCGGCCAGGGCGGCGGTTTTCCCCCTATTGCGCGCGATATGGGGCAAGGGGGAAGGGCTGCAAAGCAAGGCGGCGCAAGGCTTCCAGGGGATCAGCGACGGCAGACGAAAAATTTTTTTGAAAAAAAGTGAAAAATGGGGTTGACAGGTTCAACCGACGGCGTTATACTATGGGCGTCGGTTGAACCGACACACCAACACCAGCCAACACCAAATAACGAAAACAGGGAGGTAAAAACCATGATGAACACCAGCAAGCGCCCCGTGACCGTATTCTTCCAGGATTGCCAGACCATGGATCAGCTGAAAGCCGAATATAAGCGGCTGGCGAAGAAGTATCACCCCGACCTGGGCGGCGACGAAAAGACCATGATCCAGGTCAATAACGACTATGACGCCCTTTCCGCCTGGCTTCCCAAGGTAAACGCCCAGGGCGAAACCTACCAGCCCAGGGAACGCGAATGCCCCGCCGCTTTCCGTGCCGCCGTCATGGCCGTTGTCACCCTGCAAGGGATCATGATCGAGCTGTGCGGGGAATGGTTGTGGATCACCGGCGAAACCCGCCAGCACAAGGAAGCCCTGAAAGCCGCCGGTTATAAGTTTTCCGGCAACAAGCAAGCGTGGTACTGGCACGAAGAAGGGTATAGGAAGATGGGCAAAAAGAAGTTTTCCCTTGACGAAATCCGCGGGATGTATGGAAGCCAGCGCGTGACCATGGCAGACCGGGAAGAACTTCCCGCCGCGGTGTAACCCCTTCCGCCTGATGATGCCCAGGGTGGCCCCCTGGGCGAAACGCTGAAAGCGTCGCGGATAGCCGCCAACACCACAAAAACGAACGGAGGAAAAGAACATGAAAACCATCGAAACCATCACCGCCCTGATTGCTGAAAACCGGGAAGCCTGGTTTACCCTGCGGAACACGATCCGCGCCGACGTGAAAACCCTGGAAACCATCTACGGCGAAACCAGAGAAAGCACGCCCACCGACACCATCAAAAAGCTGGTTGACGCCGTGGGATATGAAGCCGCCGTCGTGGCCGTCGCTTCCCTGGTAAACCGTCACGCCTGGGACGGAAGGATCGGCCGCCGGGCTGCCACCTGGGCCGCCAGCATCGAAAACGCGCTGGACGAAGCCGCCGCGGAAAAGGCCGACGTTTACACGAACAGAATCCACATGGCCCACCTGGATCAGCTGGCCGACGCCATGATGAAGTTTCAGCCGGAAACCACGCCGCCGGAAAAGGACGCACGCCCCGAAAACATTTCATCCCCCGAAACACAGGAAACCCCCACCCAGGACGCCGCCCCCGTATTCACCCCGCACAGCATGACCACCCCCGCCGGTGAAACCTTCGCTTGCACCTGGCACCAGTACGCCGGGAGCATGATTGCAGAAATCACCCTGCCGGACGGAAAAACCGCCAGCATCACCATCGACCAGGAAAACCCCCATTTCATCCCGGCGCTGTGCGCCGCCCAGGAAGCGGAACGGATCGCCCAGGCGGAAGCCGCCGCGGAAAAGGAACGCCGCCGGGAAGAACGGAGAGCCCTTCGCGCTGCTGATCCTGATAAACAGGCGCATGGCCCCGTCCCGGAAAAAACCTGGATCGGGACGAAAATCACGGGCCTGGGCTATTCCATCGAATTTTCCGCCACCTATGACCGCACGATGATTATTTTTGACAGTATCCCGACGGACGCCGCGCGTGCCATCGTGAAGGAAGCCGGATTCTACTATGCGCCGTCCCTGGGGGCCTGGGTGAAGGGCCTGAACTGGAAAGCCTACCGCGCCGCGCTGAAAGTGCAGGAAACATTCGCCAGGGCGAAGGAAAGCCCCTGCCAGCCGAAACGCCGCCGGGCCGCGTAAACGCCCGGAAACCATTTCAACCGCCACGCCCGCGGGCATTGTACGCGGGCAGAAAGGGGATTTATGGTTATTCCGAAATACGTCAAAGAGATGATGGAGCGCTCCAGCTTTTACTATTGTTTTGATGGAAAGGACGAAAGATGCGCGGCTGGATATACCGTTGCCATCAAAAAGGCCACACCGTACACATACGCCGAAACGCTATTTGCAGAATGTGAACGCCTCAAAAAATGGGTGGAGCGCCAGCCGGGCGGCATTTGCCACATTATCAGCACCCCGAAACGCACGACGCACGGCGATCAACTTGCTATCGTTACAATCTTCGATCCTGTTATGAAGCACTTAGAAAGGTACATTCATCCTTGAAATCCGCCTGACGATGATTCGCCGGTCACGAATCGAAACGGCCCCCGCGGGGCCGTCGCGGAAAACCGCCAATACAGAGAACGGAGGAAAACACCATGACCAAGAAAAAGCTAATTGAAACCATGCGGAACCTTGCCAAGGAAGGAACGGCAGACAGCCAGGGCAGCTATAACAAGCTATGGGAGGCTGTGACTGTTCTTTGGAATCTGGGCCTTGTGGATTATCAGACTTACAACGCCATGATCCGGGAGGATCGCCGGGCATGGGAAGCAGGGGAAATGACAGCATGGGCCGCCCCCGCTTTCGACCTGGAAACGCTGGACATTTGAAAGGGGAAAACACCATGAAAAAAGCTCTTGCAATCTTCGCCGCGCTGCTGATTGCGGCGGCGTCCTACATCATCGGCCACCGCGCCGGATTCTCTGACGGGATTGCCCACGTCATGAACGATTGCGACGCATGGCTGGATTATGATGCCGGATGGACAGGATGGGCCATCATTGAACTGGACGGGACAGAATACAAGATCGCCGTATTCTGATAATCGCATGAAAAAATTTGTTGAAAGGCTTGACAGGTTCAACCGACGGCGCTATAATAAAGCCGTCGGTTAAACCTATCAAAGAAGGGAAGCGGGAAAATGAACGTCACCACAGCATTGATCCTTTTCCTGTCTGGCATTATCGCCGCTTGTGTGCTGATTCCAATAATCCAGGCCGCGAACAAGGCCCGCCGCCGGGCGCGCTGCCGGAAAGAGAACGACGCCAGGATAGCGGAAAAGCACAGAATGGACAGCTACCGCCGGGAAGCCCAGGAAGCGGCCAGAATACGCGCCGCCCAGGAAAAGCACGCGGCCCAGGCCGCTAAAAAATCCGCCTGACGATGGGCCGCCGGTCACGGCTCGAAACGGCCCCCGCGGGGCCGTCGCGGAAAACCGCCAACACCACAGAAAGGGGATTAAACCATGCACCAGAAGCAGCTATATGTGGACTATCTCACCATAGACCCGGAAACCATGGATCAGGCCGAAAGCGCGGCCCTGCGGAGGATCAGCCGATACCGCGAAAAAATCAATCTCTTGCGCCGTCTGACCGCCCTGAATGGCCGCTATATCACCAAGCGGCTGGACGATGAACTGCAAGCCATGTTCCCGGAATACAGCCATGTTTTCGTTGGAAAAACTGGCACATACTCCACCACCATTTCCGTGCATTTCTGTGTGAAGGGGCAGGACTGGATCGACGTTGAAATAGCGTCCCTGGATAACCGGCGCGCCAGCCTGACCAGGATAAACGGCCAGATCGAAGCGCTGGAAAAAGAGATAGCAGAGTATCAGACGGCCATGCAGAGCTTCCGGGAAAACGCTGCCCAATGGAATAACCTGATGAATTACGCCGCCACCATATACGGCCCCCTCTATTCCCTGTTAATCAACTGCAAGGACTACCGCGCGGAACATATCTGCCGCCTGTGAAGCGGCAGGAAGGAGGATTGCACCATGGAACATATTCAAATGACCTTCGACGAGCTTCTTTCCTACCTTGACCAGAACAGGGCGGCCCAGGAAAGCCGCCCGCGTTCCTTCATCCTGGCCGCGTCCAGCCATGCGGAAGGGAACGGCTTCTATTCCTTCGGATCATACCGCGACACGATCAGCCTTGACGGCTTCACGCCCGGCACCGCCTATCTGCTGAATCACTATCCTGTTTTGCGGTACTATCTGGATCATCATTATCTGGACAGCGCCGCCATCATCGACATTTACGCCGGGGAACTGGACGAAGCCGGGGAACAGATACACCGAAAGCCGGACGCCCATTTTACCATGCGGGCCGCTGACCTTTACGCCGCCATGTAAAAAAATTTTTCAAAAGTGCTTGACAGGTTCAACCGACGGGAATATAATATTATTGTCGGTTGAACCTATTTTATAAACAGGGAGGAAAGAACATGAACATCAAGATCAGATTCGGGAAAGCCAATTACAAGCGGATCAAGCCCTATCTCCTGGCCGTGGATCAGCAGGAAGAAAAGCACTTCCGCTTCACGGTTGACGGCGGCGATTATATGCCCCTATCCATTGAATACCTGGGGTATTGTGACGCCCAAGGCCACCCGGTTTATTCCATGATGCACTATTACACCCAATGCGGCGACCTGATGCGCGACCCGGATATGACCTTTTCCGTCAACGACGCCGACGGGAGCATTTGCCCCCTGACATTCCAGCAGGACGGGATCGGGCCGCACGGCACCATGTATCAAGAGGTATTCCACCAAGTAAACGGACGCCTCCGGTATAATTCTTATATGCTGCATGACCTGGACAGCTTTTTGAACAACTGGACAAAGAACATCCAGGCCCAGGGCTTCGATCCCTGCCAGCCCTTCAATCAGCAGGAAACGCTTTCAGCGCTCCAGGATAAAGAGTGCGAAACATTCCACGCCTATTCCGACGATCCCACCGATGAAAGCAAGAAAGCATGGGAAGCGGCCCGCGAAAAGCTGGACACCTACGCCAAGCAGATCGGCATGATGTGAAACGACCCCGCCCCGGAGGTCACGAGGGCAGAAAGGACGCCAGCCATGACAGCCAGTAGCTACATCGACGAAAGCAAGATACCGTGCAGGGAAACAAAAAGATTGCACACTTATGCGGCCTATTACCACCACGCGAACACGAAAGAAAACACCTGGATGTACATAGAAAGCATGAACCAGTACAGCCCAGGCGAAACGATCCAGGCCAATAACGGGATAGATACCATCACGATTGATTTTGAATTATGAGCCGAAACGGCCTGCGGGCCGTCGCCGGGAATTGTCCTACCCGGCCTGATGATGGCAGGACAAGAAAGGAGCAAGAAACATGTTTACCATCCCAGCCAACACCACCCACTACATGCCGCGCCACGCTGCCCAGCCCTATGAGCCGCGCCACGCTGCGCCCGGCGTTTTCCTGCGCCTCCTGGGCCGCGCACAAGCCGCCGCCCGGTGGATTGCATGGAAATCGGATCAGCCCATGAGCGGCGGCGCTATGGCCCTCTGTGGGGCCGTCCTGGGGCTTATCACGGCCCCGCTGATTCTCTATTGCTACTTCGGATAGACCGCACAGCGCCCGCCCGCGGGCCTCATACGCGGGCAAGGAGGTAACAATGTACAATGGCGCGAAGATCCCGGCAGCCAGTGAATACTTCGGAATCCCCAAGGAAGAACTGGCAAAGCCTACCGGGCACGGCTACCGGCGCGGGGATGATGTCATTCTCGATCATACGTTAATCAACTGCCCTTTCTGCGGTTCTCTGGATCGTACCTTAGAAACCGTTGAATGGTACAAGGAACACGGCTATTATACCGAATTGGAGATCATCGCAACCGATTACACGGATGAATACCAGTTTGCCATCCTCGCGCGCTGAAAGGAGATACGGGCATGAATCATTTCTTTTCGTTCTCTGTGAATAATCAGGGTACTTTGAGCCTTTACCAGTCAGAGCATGACGGCCCCGTGCAGATCAAAAGCACGAATCAGCCAGACGGATCCCCGGCGGAAATCCCCGCCGGGGATATGGTCATGCTGATAAACCTGTACCGCCACATCAAGCGGAACAACATTCAGGATGATTTTCTGAATTGTGCCGGGAAGGATGGCGGAGATTATTCCGTTGTCGTGGTTGACAGCGAAGAAAAGCAGCGCGGCCAAGCGCTGTACTATAAGCTGTGGGCCTGCCTGAAGAAAGCGCTGTCGGATGATAAGCTGGCCTGCCATTGCAACAGCATCATCGTTCACCTGGGAAAATCCGTCGAAAGCCAATACACCTATTACGACGCCCTTATGGATTCATGGTGCAGTTACTTCCTCGCGCGATAATAGAAAAGAGCCAGCCCGCGGGCTTCATACGCGGGCGGAAAGGGGCAAGAAATGACATTGCAGCAGATCATGGAGCGCGCCAACAAGGGCGCTATGCCGTATAAGGAATACGGGCTTATTGAAGTGAAAACGGAATCCAGCAAATCATTTCCGGGATGCACGTTCTTGAATGTCATTCTAAAAGCACAGAATCAGTATTGCACGGATGCAATATTTGGCGGCGGATTCCTGGAATATGCCACCGAAGAAGATGCGGAAAAGCTGGACGGAGCGCTTTCGGAGGCCGTGCAAAAAATGAAATGGGCGGAACAAATCGCCGTTGGTTCCCCCGTTGCCCTTCGCCGCGTGGACAAGGACAGCATGGAAATACACTACCGCGTGGATGAATTGAACAGTACGCTGAATTATGAAGAAGCGTCCGGCGTGGAAGGGATGTTTTTCCTCTATGTGCTTTTCAAGGGGGAAAATGATCATGCCTTTTGTCAGCCTGTAATCATGGATGGGAAAGTGTACAGGCCCGTTTATTCATTCTGGCTGGAACATTGCTATTATGACCAGGAACATTCATGCGCGGCAGAACCGGAAGGGGGAGAGAAGTTTGACAGAACGGTTGAACCTCATGTATAATGGGCGCAGAAAGGGGGCCAACACCATGCCAACGCAGCGATCCATAACCCAAATGCGCTATGATAAGGAGAAGTCCAAGCACTACGGCATGAAGCTGAACATGAAAACCGACGCGGATATTATCGCCGTGCTGGACGATCAGCCCAGCTTCCAGGGCTTCATCAAGCAGCTTGTTCGGGAGTATATCAGCCGCAACGATCCGCAGAAAAAAGAGGATGCGCCATAACGCAACAGGATCATTCCATCGGGCAACTTGTAAGGAATCCTTGCAGGTTGCTTTCTTTTTCGCGGTTTATTCGCGCGCCGTGTTGATGGTTTGGGGATAACCGCGCCGTCTCTGTACTTGACATAATGGGGAGTTGTGTAAAATGGGTTTCCGAAAAATCGCTTCCACTTTATGCACCTGTTTTTGGGCTCGTATTTGGGGCTGTGTTTTACCGCGCCATAATATGACAACTAAGCCGCCCCGCCCTCTGAAAACTGCCCCCTTTCCGTCGGTAGAATATTCGCGCGCGCAAATAGCGCCGAGTGAAACGAGGCTAAGGGCGAAGCGATTAGTAATCGCCGCCCGAAACCCGCGCTTTCCGAAGGACAAAGCGCGGGGCGTACAAAAAAAGAAGGGCGGCTCATGCCGCCCAAATCCGCAAGCGCTTGCGTTTTTATCCAGGATCACAATACCCCCCCCCCCCGAATGATATGCCGTCCACTTCATTTCCCCATACGTCCCATCCAGGATGATGATCGCGGGCAAACAATTCTATGCGTGGGCCATAACTTACGCGCTCGATCATGCGGCGCATTTCCTCGGGCTTCATGCTGTGCTGCTGTTTTTTCTCGAAAAATCCGGTAACGCCCTGCATCCGTTTTCCGTCCTCCAGCCGGTAGGGCAGTTTCTTTTTCGTCCTGGCGAATATGCAATGCTCTGTCAGGCCCCGGTAATACTGCCCCAGCCCTTGCCGATCCTTCATCCAGGTTATCAGAGTGACGTATTCAAAGCCCCAGGCTTCCAGCACTTTCAGCGCATCGGGAAGGAAATTATTTGTTGTCCATAGGTATAAATGGCATCCTTCCGGGTGGATCAGGTCGCGCACAGGAAGGGCCATAATATCCCGCGTTTTCATAAGCGGATAGTGTCGATCTGCGCCCCTTTGTATTTTCCCGCCTCCATGCTCCATCCAGGGCGGGTCTGCATAGATGGTTTTGTATTGGTTCATGCCCTTTTCCTCCCGGTCAACATGTTCAGCTTCATCAGGCTTTCGTCGATATTCTCCTGCACGACGCCGATGTATACCAGTGTTTCCCGTTGGTAGCTGTGGCAGAGAATCCTTTGCAGGCTCACCACGTCCCCGGTCATTTTGTAATAGTGATAGCCGAAGGTTTTCCGCAGCGTATGGCACCCGATCCTTTCCTCGATCCCGGCGCGCTTTGCAATGGTATTCATGATCTGATATACCCTTTGCCTTGTGACAGGGCGGGCTTTGTGGTTGGCCCTGTCCTCCTGGCGGGATTGGAAGATATATTCTTCTCCCTTTCGCCCGGCAAGCAGACGGTTTATCTCCCGCCGCGCCCAAGGATTGATCAGGATGCGCGCTTCCTTCCCGGTTTTCTTTGCCTGAATCTGTGCATAGTCCTTCCCGCGCAAATCCGATACCCGGAAGCGCCGGAAATCGCTCACCCGCAGGGACGTATTAAAGCCCACCAGAAGAATCAATTCCCAGCTTACTTCTCCTTTCAGCTTTTTTTGATCGTGTTCTCGGGCGATTTCATAACATTTTTGCAGCGTGTCCAAATCTCGAATGGGCTGTACGGTTTTCATTTTACACCCCCGAAAATATGACAATTATACAGGTGAAAAAGAAAAGCCCGCCGCGCATTTCCTGCATCCAGGCGCGGCGGGCGGGTTGATTATGCGTCTTTATAGGGCTCCTGATAGGTTAATGCACGTTTGCTGTCGCCGAGGCCGTCCGTGGTGGGGTCGTTGACCACGCCAAGGATTGTCAGGAAAGCGAAAACGGCATTGACAACGGCCAGCAGTTTGTTTCCGATGTCGCCGAAATCGAGTGTCACGCCGAACACATTCAGCACAACCTGAATCAGCAGCAGTAGGGCAGGAATGGCTTGAAGCCAGAAGTTCTTATTCACCAAGCGTACTTTCCAGTTAATCATAGTTCTTTTCACATCCTTCGTCTGTTTTGGTGTTTCCGTGGTGGCGTCTTTCATTGTTGCCGCCCAGCAGATAGGGCAGACCTGGCGCCCTTCCGGGATGATCTCCCAGCATATGACGCAATGGTTTTCACCCATCGTTGTCACCACCTGTTGGGAGGATGGTCAAGTTCACGCAGGCCATGAATCCCAATGGCATCATACGCCGTATAGGTTCCTGGACAAAAAGCATCCTGCCTGTCCACCAGCTCCATTGCAACGTATTCGGCAACGCAGGCGATACGGATGCAAAATTCCCAATCCTTAACGGGCGTAACGATAACAAAAAACGTGTTCGTCGGCAGAATGAAGGTTACACGGACAAAATACGGGCCGTCGCTCGGTGCATCCACGATGCCGTGCAAGGTTTCTTCCGTGTAATGGACGTGAACGAAATGCGGCTCATAGATAGCCGCATCATCGCCATTCTCCGCCCGGACGCCTCCAGCAAGGGAAACGCACAGAATCAGGGCAAGCAGTAGGGCCTGGATGCTTTTCAATTTCTTCATGCTGTGATCTCCTTTCCCGTTATTTTATCAATCAGGTAGTTGTTGATGTCCTTCCGTGCCTGCCGCAGCGTGTCAATACTGTCGCCGCTGATCTCATGGTCGAGCATCGCCATCATGCCCTTGCATATTGCTTTCTGCCCCGTCTCTATCATGTCTTGCTTCGCTCCCAACATGGCCATCTTTTGGGCGTGTTCGTCCAGCCGCAGCTTGTCGGTTGATAGCTTTCTGTCAATCTCCTGGAAACGCGGTTCCAGTGCTGCCATGATCTTTTTGCTGATCTCGTCCGCCAGGACGTTTTGCGGGCCGCGTTCCTTTAGCTGTTTGCGGTCATGCTCCTTGCGTGCAATGTCAATCACCTTGTACACCAGAATCACCAGCGCGGCCAGCCCTACGCACACTTTTGCGAAATTCCATAACATGTCCGGGGTGATTCCTTCAATCGGCTCCATTGGTTTTCCCCTCCTTCCCCAGCGCTGCCCGGACGATGCTCAAAGCGTCGGCAAGGCACGCCTCGATTTCCTTTAGATTGATGGTTTCGATCTGCGTATAGCTTACCGCCGGTTCCGGTTCATTCGGTTCCTGTTCCTGCGGGGCCGGTTCGTCCAGGTCGGCAGGGGAAAGGGCAGGCCCTTCCGGCAGTTCGTTATCGGGGACAAGGTACTTGCGCATGGCGTAGCCTGTCGCGCCCTCGTACCACACATACCACCATTCCGGGTCGCTGTCATTGATAACGCCCACGGTGTCGCCCTTCGTGATCTTTTTAAGGGAAACGGTGGACGTGCTTTTGCCTGCGCGGAGATTGAGATACGATCCGGTGCAGGCTGCAATCGCCTTGTACATGATCTTCACCTCGTCGCAGTCGATGTATTCTGCTTCCACGCCCATGGCCAGGAAGCCCATCAC
Source organism: uncultured Eubacteriales bacterium (assembly GCA_902764565.1). GTDB lineage: Bacteria > Bacillota > Clostridia > Christensenellales > Aristaeellaceae > RUG563. Next base: position 49,246 of record CACWWM010000001.1, on the reverse strand, counting down.
CATGCCGCGAAAATTGTCCATGGTTTCGCCGTAATTCCGCTGCCAAAGCAAGATGTCCCCGTGGTCGGAGGCAAGCCCCATTTCGTGCAGCTCCCGGTGGTCGTGTACGCTCGTTTCCGGGTCGATTCCGTATTCCTGGCAGAGATACGCGGTCAGCAGCGCGGCGGCGCGCATGGCGGCCCGGTAATAAGCTTCATCGGTCTTTGCGTCCTCGCAGATTTCAAAGCCGATGTAGCCCAGCCGGTTTGCGTTGCCTTTCGATCCGCTTCCGGAAAGCCAGCAGCGTGTGTCCCAGGGCAAGGTCTGGTATACAGCCACCGTCCCGTCCGATTGCTTGCCGATGTAGGCGCTGGCGCACACGTTGCCGTCCTGGTTGTGGTGGTTGTTATAGGCGTTCTTGCCAATTCTGCCATCGTCCGGGGCCACATACCGCCGCAGCCAGGGGTTATTGGCCCCCGTGGAATGAACCTGAACACCCCGCGCCTGCTGGCGCGGGGCCTCCTTGTAGCATTTGGAATTATAGAACAGGCGGCGGTAGATCGTCAGGTGTTCCATTGCGCCCTCCTTACGGCCATTCGCCCAGCGGTGCGCCAACCTTTTCTTCGATGTCGGTGCAGTAGGCCACGGAGATGCCGCCACGGAAAATGTCTTCGGCAATATCCTGATACAGCGTGCTGATATTGCCGTGCAAATCCCGCAGATTGTCGGCGAAGAATTGCACGACGCGATTCTTGAACACGATGTAGGTCATGGCGAAGCCGTACATGGTTTCCACCTTATGTGAGAAAGCATACACGGGATTGCCAGCGAACGCCGCGTCAAAGGCTTCGGAAACGGCCATGGGCGTATCGAGGTCGAGTTCCGCGCCATTCGCGGGAATGACGGAGATTTTCAGGGTCACATTGCCAAAAGCCACTTCTTCAGGCAGGATGCGGGCCAAGGCGGCGGCCTTCGCGGCGTCGTCCACCAGCAGCTTAATGGTGTATGTGTCGTTATCGTAGGTGATGGAAACCTGCTCGTCATGCTCGAACATGGCCTCCAGCTTGCGCATGTGGATGATCCACGGAGGGGAAATCTTGGTGCGGATTTTCATGTCACTCACTCCTTTTTATATTGGGATTGTTTCGCCGGAATCAAGCCAGCAGGAAAAGAAAGCGCGGATGTGCCCTTCCAGGTCGCCGCCGAACAAAGCATCCTGCGGGTTCACGCCGCGAACCACGCGCAATGCCCGGTTGCCATCGGCAGCTTCCGGGAACAGATACACATCCGCGCTTCCATCCGCCTGCGGCACGATTCGATAGAATTGCCTGGGCCGGTCGCGCGGTTGGTGCATCGTCATGTTATTGTCCTCCGCCTTATTGGGCGGCGACGGGTTCATGCTCAAACGTGGCTTTCATCATCTGGAAGCCGTCAGCGGTAAACAGCACAACCGTATCTTTCAGGTTGGTGCCGTTCGCAGCCTGTCCAGCGCGGATATGAAAGTTCGCAATGGCGCTCCGTTCGTTCTCGAAGGATTCAACCGGCGCGACCACGCTGCCGTCCTGCCGCTGTGCGGCCCAGCATACGAAATGGGTTTTCATGTTCATTCTCCTTCCTGATTCAGAAATTCGTCCAGCGATTTCTTCTCGCAGTTATAACCGGGCCTGATTTCAGAACCTTTCGAGATCGGGTCAGTCGCCCGGTATACCTCGTCATGCAGCACGAAATAGCTGCCCTGCGGGTAATTGTCCTTTGCCTTCATGCTTTGCAGGCTTGCAACCATTTCTTCAAGCTGTCTGAGGCGGGTCTTGGCCTGGGAATCTTCCTGCTGTTCGTCGTCCGGGTTGACGATGGCCTGTCCGGCGTCCAGCTCGTCCCGGATTTCCTGGTATTCTTCCTCGGTGATCTCCGCCATGGTGATGACCGGCGCACCCGGAATAGCTTCCCCAGCGGTGGAATCCTCCAGCAGATAGATGCTGCCTCCATCTGTCGATACAATGCCGTCCGCCAGTTCCGGGGCGCAGGAGAGAAACATCCCGTTCTTTTCCTGCCAGCGGACGTAGTTCAGTTGATCACCTGGGGCAGCGTCGATAATCTGGCCTTGGGATATGATCTTGTAAAACAAGGCTTACCTTCCTCCTTTCCTTCAAGCCAGTTCGTGATGAACAGGCGATTATATAGTGCCTCGATTGATTGGATGATTTTCCAGCATTTGCACCCGTGCAGGCTGGATTTCCAGGCATTTACAGAGTTCAGGGCGGTTTCCCAGCTTATTGAGCCGCCCACGTAACGCCTGTACAGACGTTTCAGCTTCCTTCTCTCCCGGATAACGCTTTCTCGCGCGGGCCGCACGATGATCCCGCCTGTTTCCGTGAAGCTGTATTTGCGTTTCAGCATGGAAAAGGGCTGACCGAACCGGATGATCCGGCTTTTCTTTTCGTTCAGTGTGAAACCAAGCCATGCTGACAGATCCTTTAATTCCCGGAACACGGCTTTCAGGTATTCAATATCGGGATGAATGATCCATCCGTCATCCATGTATCTTCCGTACCCCTCCACGCGAAGCGCTTCTTTGATGCGGTGATCAAGCAGGCTCGGAGCAGAAATAGCAAAGTCCTGGGAATTTTCGCTTCCCAGGACTAATCCCACTTTCTCCCGCGCCTGCCGGATGATGCGCATGTTCATGCCGATAATCCGTCGATCCTCGAAATTGCGCCCCAGCACCCAGCGTATAAGCCCGTGCGGGATGCTGTCGAAGTATTTGCGGAAGTCGAAGATAATCATTCCGCCCGTCATGCCGTATTTGCGGATATGGCGTTCCAACATACTTTTCAGCCTGCGCCGCGCCTTGTCGGTTCCTTTCCCTTCCTGTGATGCGTAGTTATCATAGATCAGGGAACGGTGAAGAACCGGCTTCAAAGCATATTTGGAATTGCATTTCTGCGGTACGCGGTCAACGATATGCACGCTGTTGATTCGTCGCTCTCGTCCGCGTTCCCGGATTTTGAACTCCGGCGAGTTTTTCAGCCGGAAGATACCGTTCTCCAATTCCCGCAGCCGCCGCGCCACGTTGATGCCGCAATGGGACTTGAATATCTGTACGCTCGCTTTCCATTTCACGCCCCGGAAGCAGGCCAGGGCCGAACGGTATAATCTGGCATAAGTGAAAACGGCGTCAAAGGAAAGCGCGTCATGTGCCCGCGCGTCCCGCTTTGCCATTCGTGCCGCCCGCCGCCGTTGATAGCGGGCTTCATGCCTCTCTTTACTCGTCATGGAATCCTCTCCAAAACACCCCGTACAGCCTAATGTCTGGCGTGAATCTGGCTGCTAAATGCGTCAGGCATGAAAGCCTGGGAATACGCCCACCCATGGCCCATGCAAGAAGCGTCCGCCCGCGCATATCGGGTTCGTCTTTGAATCAAGACTATGTAAATTTACCCTTTCGGGATGGTTTATCTCTCCTTCTATAAAAAGGCACGGCTTTCAGCTTTCGCTTACTCGGTCAGGCCAGGAATTATCCTTTATAGAATCCGAGGCACACGCCATTCGCGTTGTTCGCGTTGTTGTTGTTGTTCGGGTTGCCGCTGGTATTGCAATTGAGGAAGTTGTTGGAATTGGTGACATTCGGGCTGCGCTCCCACCAGTTGTTGACAGAGCCCTCGCAGGGGTAGAGATAAACCAAATTGGAATCAGGTGCTTTTCTGCTTGCAGGTCAGGTCAAGGCTGCGGGCGTAATGGATATTGCCTTTCAAGGAATCTTCTTCCTCCAGGCAATAGGTCATAAACTCCTGCAAAACGCGGTTGCTCTTTTCCTGCATGGCAGCAGGGGAAACGTCCTTCTTTTCACCGCAGAGGGGGAACATGGAATAGGCCCTTTCGATCTTCCGGGCAAAGGCGTAATTCGCGCCCAGGGCCTTTTCCAATTCCAGAATCCGCAGAGTTCGTTCTTCCTCCGTTTTCGGCAGAATCGCATTGGCTTTCAATGCGTGTTCGTAGATTTCGGATGCTAACTGAATCGTTTTCTGCGTGATGATGAAAAAGAATGATTTGGGCCATCGCCTGCATACTTCCATCGCCCTCTGTTCTATCCTGTCGCCGGTTTCGATGAATTGCATGGGCGATTTGCCCCTATTACCAGGTGGAACGGACATTTTCTAACCCTCTCTTTACGGTGGAATGGTTATGGGGGCCATAAGGCCCCCACAGATGTTCTTGATCGGCTCATTCTTCGCCGGAGCAGAAGCCGAGGCACACGCCAAGCGCGTAGTACGCGTGGCCGCTGCCGTGCGGGTAGCCGCTGGTAAGGCAATAGAGGAAGCCGCTGGAACTGGTGACAAACGGGCTGCGCCCCCACCAGTAGTCGACAGAGCCCTCGCCATCCTTCAGCCTCTTTACGCGGCTTGCGTCATTGGTGAAGATCGGATAGCGTTTTCCTTCGTCCATGTAGGGGTGAGTGCCGGTCTGGCCGTTGATTTCCGCATTGCTCAGGAGCCAGAGCTTGTACAGACCCTTTCGGATGGCATAGCTGCGATTGCCGATGCTGGATTTCTTGCACGCTGCCACAATGATGTTGAACAGCCCAATGGGGAGCTGCGCGGGGAAGGTATTGTTTGCCCAGGTACACATTGCGCTTTCGTCCCATCCGCCCGCGTTACGAGAGAGGCCGAAAGCGGTGACGGTTACGGTATCACCCTCGACCACGGGGACGGAGATCGTCACGCCCTCGCTTACCTCCGTGAAGCAGTTCCAGTTATTGGTGTAGTCCGTATGGAAAGCAACACGGGCTTTCCCGTTGCCGTTGACCGGGTTGATTTCTGCGGTGTTCAGGGTGTCCGTGCCGGTAGCGTCAAAGATGATGCCGCCGAAGTCCGCAAAGGTGTAGGACGCATCCTGCATCCTTCCCTGTTGGGTTTGGCCGGCACCCCATCCAGCGCTCGGCGCGTAGCCTGCCGCCTGGAACATTTTTCCGATCTTGTAGGCGTGGTTATAACCCGCCGGAGGGGTAAGGTCGGAGGAATAGAAGGAGCATTTCGCATCCGATGCCGCGTCCGCGCCTGCGTAGTAGCCGGAAGAAGAAAGCCGCCACAGTTCCTTCGTGCCGTCCGAATGTGTTACGGTGATGCTGGAAAGATAGCTCTGCCCCAGGAAGGAGATGTCCACGAATCCGGCTGCCACTTCATCTGCGGTTGCCTCGTGCGTCACGGTAAGGGCTGCGTCGCTTCCGCTGGAATGGTTCGCCGTGTCGCTTACCGACGCCGCATCTTCGCCGATCTGGAAGTTGAACATATGCTTATAGCTGCCGTTCATGGCGCGTCCAGCGGTAAGCAGATTCTTCATCACATAGGTAATGCCCAGCTTGGCCGTTTCTGCGGCGTCGCTGTAATCGTGGTTGAAGTCTGCCACCTGCTGGGTCAGGGTTTCGCCGTTGTACAGCGTCCATTGCTTGGTGTCACCGATGGCGATTGTCACACTCACCGTATGGCCCTGGTTAAAGATGATGAAGGAGGACGTTTCGCTGTACTTGTTCACGTCGTAGCTTACGCCGCCCACGGTATAGGTTCCGCCATTCGGGCAATTCTGGATGGCGATAGCCGCGAACAGCATTTCGCCGGGGGTCAGGGAAACGAAGTCCTTTGTGGTTTCGGGGAAAGCAATTGCCGACCAGATGGGATATAGCTTGATGGTCTGCGGCGCGCCGTTTTCGTCAACGGTCGCGGACGTGTCGGGCATCTGCGTCACATACTTGTATTCGTTCCCGTCTGCATCCTGCCATCCGCAGAATACATAGCCGGAAAGCGTGGGCAGCGCTTCGGGGTAGGTGTAGCTTCCGCCATAGGACACATTGCTGACCGATGCAAGCTCCGTTTCGCAAGTATCGTCCGAGTAGAATTTTACGTTGTACTGCTGTACAGAGCTTGCGAAATTCGCGGAGATCGTCATGTCTGCGGTCACGTTGGAATAGGCCGCGCTCCATCCGCTGAACGAGTACACATATTGCGCCGTAGCCGCTTTTGCGGGCGTGGCGGGAGTTTCTGCCGCGCCGCCGTCGTTCACTTCCTGGGTGGAAACCAGTGTGTCCCCGTTGTAGAATTTGACTACATGGTATTTCGTAGTGTAGTTGATGGTCAGATTCGGGTAATGACTGTTCAGGGACGCGAGCAAGCTCCCCTGGATGCGGCTGATCGTGACCGTGCCGCTGACGGTGGGCCAAGTGTTGGAATCATCCACGGCGTTGCCGTTCGCGTCGATGGCCTTGCTCTTCATAGCGTTGTTGACCAGGATTTTCAGCGCATTTTCGTTGGCAAGTGTCCAGTTCACGCCCACCAGACGGATGCGGGTCAGGTTGGTTCCTCTGGCCGCAAGGATGGTATCGGTGGGAATGTTCGGCGTGTTCTCAACGTGCAGCCGTGTCAGGTTGGAGTAGGAAGCCATGGAGAAGTTCGTCAGGTTGGTATGGCCCAGCACGTTCAGGGCCGTGACACTGGCGGGCAGGTACAGCTTTTTGAGGTAGCCGCCCTGCGGAAGCACGATGGCCGAAATACTGCTGCCGGTGGCGTAGACTTCTTCGATCAGGTCGCAGTTGGAGAGGTCAACCGTGCCGGAAAGGGCCGTACAATTGCAGATGTTTAGTTTTTGCAGCATGGCGAGATAGGAAACGTCGGCCACGCTGTCCAGCGCGCTATTCTCGTACCCTTCCGCGCTGCTTCCCAAAATCAACTCTGTGAGGTTGGCGCAGCGGGCAAGATTTATGAGCTTCGACGGGTACAGGGGGGACAGGTCGCCCAGGGACTTCAAATGGCTTGCCCCGAACACGGACAGCACGATGTCGAACCAATTGCCGGAGGAAGCGGGTTTCATTTCGATTGTGCTTCCTTCCAGACACTTTCCGCCGATGTAGGTGCCGCTGTTGCCCCATTCGGTATAGCAGTACATGGCCTGACAGGGGGACAGGCTGAAAGCCAGATCATTCGGCGAGGATGTGCCGGAACGGTTGATGCGCAGGGTCATATAATCCTGCACATAGGCGTCGCTCATGTATTTGCTGTCCAGCATGGCAAAGCGCTTGGAAATGAAATCCCGGTGATAGCTTTCCATGGTGGACTTCGCCAGATACAGGAAGGACAGCGTATACACCCAGCCGCCTTGCCCGTTGTTCGCGCTGTTGTCGTAGTAGCCGCCCTCGTATGCCTCAATGTACTTGAAGCGCTCGTCGGCGTTGACCGACACGATGGGGAGGGTTTGCGTCAGGTTGTCGATCAGCGCGGCCATGTACTTTGCCGGGGTCAGGGTTTCGTGGGTGTCCCGCATGGCGCAGTACAGGGCTTTCAGCTCCGGGAAGAAAGCGGCGTACACCATGCGCCAGAACGTGGAGGAATGGCCGTTGACCACATAGCCGCTGTTGTACTGATCCCACATTTCCTTGTAGTAAGGGAATTGGTCGTAGCCGTTATTATCAGCGCCCAGGCAGCTATCCAGGTCGTACAGCGTCGGATACCAGATGGCGAAGGTGCTATTCTCCCAATCAATGCCGGAAGCGTTGACCACGCCGCCCACCGTGACATCCTCGATGTTGACGGGGCTTCCGCCCGCGTCCACCACGTTTTCCACCGTTACATCGTAACTGGTCATGAACAGGTTCTTTGCGAAGTTGTCCACAAGCAGGGCCACTTCGTTCGCAATGAAGTATTGCAGCGTGTGGGCCAGATTGAAGTGCCAGGGGAATTCCCTCTTGAAGATCGCCAGCTTGAGGTCGTAATCGTTATCGTAGGTTTCGCCGTTGTAGGTGCCGCCGCCCGTGCTGGTGGAAGCGGAAAGGAAGTTCGCCCGCTGGCAAAGCCAGGTATACATCGTTTGCAGGTAATTGAGGTTCGGGCGCAGTCCTTCATCCTCCAGGTCGCCTTGATCGGGATAGCAGCTTTCGAGCGCGTCCTCCCACGCCTCATAGGTGCCGCCGCCGCTGGCGGTGCGGGGTGCGCGAAGCTGGTCAGTGAGGAAATTGCAAATGTCCTCGGAGTTGTCGAGGTATTCCCATTTCTGACACTTGGTAGCGTTTCCGCTGTCCCCGTCGCTTTCCAGGCCGAACGCGGCGTTGTTGCTCTTATCGTTGTTCAGGTTATAGCGGCCAATGAACACGGGCGCGGCGTTTGCGGTGTCCCGCTGGAACATTAAGATCGGGTAGCCCTTGACGGCGGTTTGCACGCGGCTGTCCTGCGCCTGGGGTGGGGTAGGTTCCGTGTTGCAGGTTTGCCAGAAATTGGCGTTGCCCGTGTTGGCGCTGTCCGGGCTCATGTAGTCGGCTTTCACGCAGATGGTATTTACAGGGATGCAGTCGGGGAAGATTTGCACCTTCGTTTTCTTGAATGCGCCGTCCACGATTTTGTAGAACGTGATCTTATAGTTCTTCTTGATGTAATACTGCGAAGAAGTACCCTGCACGTTGTTCACATTGCCGTAAGCCCCGTCGATCTGTTCCATGAAGTCCCAATCCACATAGTACCCATCTTCCAGGGTTCCATCCGGCTTCAAGAGCTGGCAGCCGATCTTGACCTTGTTGCCCTTGTAGGCGGAGAGAGTGCCAGTCAGGATCATGCAGGGGTATTGGAGCGCGGCGGCAGCCCAGGAAATATTTCCGTTGTCGTCGCAGATGTCGTTCTTATCGAACAGGGCGATGCGTTCCGCGAGGCTGGGCAGGTCGGCGATGTAGTTTTTCAGCACGTCCGCGTCGGTGAGGGCGTAATCGTAGAAGCGCATGGAGTACACGTCCAGGATGCAGGATTTCGCGGTCAGCTTCGGCTTGGCGGCGCTGGTCGTGAAGGTGTCGGAAGTGTATGCCAGGGCCTTGGCAAGCTGGCCGTTGACGTAGATGCGGATAAGTTGCTTGTTGGTGTTGTTGTCCTCGGTTTCGACGTAATGGCCCACTTCCTCCACCACGAAGGTCAGGCGCACTTTGCCGGATTGAGAGGAATACGGCACATACGGGATGGCGTTTTTGTTCAGGATATTGCCGTCCGCGTCGGCGGTCACGCTCATGGTGCTGGACAGCAGATAGGCGCGGCTGGGGAAGATTTTCACGCCGATGCCGGAAATATCGTCCCAGATGGTGATGATCTCGTCGGATTCATCCGTCACGCCGGACGTTTTGAAAGCCACCTCGAAAGTGCGGCCAACGGCGGTAGGCGTACCGGCAAGGTTGATCGTGTGGCCCAGGCTGTCTACCCAGGACGCGGCGAAGAAGGGCAGGTTCAGGTTTACTTCCGCGCCGCCAGAAACGCGCAGGACGGGGAAGCCGTCGCTATCCGAAAGCCAGCCGTTCGAGCGCCAGTTAAAGCCGGTCAGCGCCCCCTGGATGGTGGTGGTCACTTCGTCGATGCTGGTATAGGCCGCGTTCATGGAGGTCTTGTTCGCGTCGGAATTGGAACGGCCAGAAGCGGAATAAGCGGCGATCAGGCGGGTGCTTACGCCGGACAGGTCGCGGTTGCCCGTGTTTTCCTGTACGCTGATGGCGAAGGTTTTCTTCGCCACTCCCGCCGTGATTTCCAGATATACCGTGCCGCTGGACGGATATTCGGTGATATTCCAGGACTGCATCGCCTCGTTGACCACGTTGGCGAGGGCACTCCGCTGGTAATATACCTTGTTTTCGTTATCGTCCAGGGTGTAGATGTCCAGATCAACTTCGTCGGTGTAGTCGCTGCCATGCGTGAATACCACATACTGAACCTGAATCAATTCGCCGTAGGCCACTTCGTCGGTGTCGAACGTGCTGCTGATGATGGGGGTGGACAGGCCGGTGTCGTAGATAATATCGTAGGTGAGGGACGGGGAACGTGCGCCGTCGCTGGTGACGAAATAGCAGGTCAGCACATGGTCGCCGTGACCGGCAGACGCAAGGTTGATGGTCTGCGTCAGTTGGACGTTGTGGCTGGTGCCAATGTCAACCTGCGCGTACAGGCTTCCGTCGATATAGAAATACATCGTTTTCCCTATATTGCGGCCCGTGACGCGATAGGGGAAGGAAATGGAGGATGTATAGGCTTTCGTCGCGTCGAAGCTGGAAGTCAGGGAAATATCCACCACGTTGATCGTGTACACCAGAACCTTGACCGTCTGGCTTTCGCCGGACGTTACCTGCAATTTGACGTAGTTGGTGCCGGTTTGCAGGTATTGGGTGATGGCGACGCTGTTCGCGCCCTGCTGGATGACCTGTGAGCGTTTCAATTCATAATCGCCCGTGCCGGTCTTGACGTACACTTCGGCGGTTGCCCCAACGGCGGTCTGTTCCGCCCCGTAATACTCATAGAATTCGTATTGCAGTACGCAGGCCTGCCCGGAAGGGAAGGACAGCTTCGTGCTGTTCATGCCGTTGATTAGGCGGTTGACGTAGGACGTGCTGCCGCCCGTACCCTGTACGGTGAATTCTGTTCTGGTCAGTTCGTTGCCGTCGTTGTCCGCCAGAATGAGGTACTGCGTCCCGGTTTCGTCGGTTTCGGTGTACATCCGCAGGCCGGAGATACCGGCGACAACGGGGGTGCCGTCGCCAATGCGGTTGCCCTCCGGGTTGACCAGGAACAGGGTTTCCGATTTTTCGTCCCAATCCAGGTCAGCGCCGAACAGCGCCCCGAATTTCTGAATCGGGATTCGGCGCAGGGAATGAACCTCCGTGCCGTTGATTTCCTCCGTCTGCGTGACCAGAACGTAGGTATCATCTCTCAGGCTTTCAGCTATGGTTTTCTCTGTGATCTTATTGAATGCCATGATGTACCTCCCTATGCTTTACCATGCGATATAGAAATATCGGATCCCGTTTTGGTTCGGCCTCCTGCCATTATGCCCGTTGCCTCCATTGGAATAGACACGAAAACCTGTGGACGTTATTTCGGCTACTTTTTGTCCGTCGCTGCGCGAGGAACCATAGCCAACATCCCAAGTGTAATGCGGATAATCGCGCAGGATGATGCCGCCCGTCGATCCTTTCACGTCGTCGGAGAATGTTCCGCCCTCATCGGTATAAATTACAACGTTCGGATGGAAGCCAAGGTTAATATCTCTCTGTGTAGCTCCGTTTCCCTCATACATGCCGGACACTGGTGCGAACAGGGAACGCATTTCTTCTGTCGTGCTTTTTCCGGTTCCGCCTCTCGCAACGGGCAATACGCCGGATGTAATATCGTTGGTGCTATGGTCATGCTTCGCATGCGCAGCGCCAATATCGTCCGGCCCCGTTCCATGCGGGTTCTTTGCGGCCACATGATTATTAAATTCTGCTTTTGTGGCATAGGTTGCATTTGGCAATACATATGCGGTAATATTTTGCGAATCTCCGATTGCAATAATCATGGAAACGGTTTGTTCTGTTATTACAGCTGTTCCGCCGGAAATAAGGGTTTCTGCGTTCTTGTTATCATATCCATAAGCATAGAGATATTCCACATCATCTTCATCTTTTGCGAACAATCCCAATTCCGTCCAAAGAAAATTTGTTTGGATGTCCGTCTGATTGTCAAATATCCCTGTCAACTGGATATATCCGTCTTGCCCTGTGCTTTGAGACTGGTTGATTCCAATATTGGTGAGTACAGCATTTACAAGAGCCGTCCTCGTTTCGGGTGATTCATTCTCTCCAAGAAGTCCGCTTCCAACCTGGAATTTTGTAAATGTGATCTTTTCGCCGCCTGCCGCCCTCAAAAGCAGAGTTTTCCCAACGTTTGTTATGATGGGTGCGCTCGAAAACATAAAACGATCTCCCTTCTTAATCCGTTATGACTACGGAGTTTTCGTCCATGATGTAGTTGCCCTGTTCATCCACCAGGTAGTTTTCTGCTTCAAGATTAGGCATAGCAATAGGGCCAAAAGTGTGTGTGCATGCGCCGTAAATCGCAATGCCGACGTATTTCATCTCTCGGCCCTTCAATTCTGGCAAGTGAATTGTGATATTATCAAGCACGCTTCGGACATTTTTGCTTCCCAATACAGCTTTCAGCGCCCAATCCTGTTTTTTTTGCGACCATGTTCCGTTTGCCAGCACCCGGAAATGAAAAGGCAATCCGTCATACTCCCAGGATTCCAGCATTTCCACGTCGTCGAAATACCCTTGCAGATATTGGATCACGCCCTCCGGCGTGCCCAAAATCTGATTCATCCGGCTGGCGTTCTTGATCCATATCCGTTTCGCTTCTACGTCTGCGGTGTAATCATACAGGCAGTTATAATCATGGGCCAGTTCGTCCAATCTCCACTCTGGCATTTTGTCCACGTCCAGCAGGATTTCAAGGCCCTCCTGCGCCGCTTTCGCCATGATCTGCATAGCCTTTTCGATAGCCTTGCATATCGCATGTCCGTTTTTGTCCGCATACAAAAAGCGCGGCACCAGCCGCGCTATATTGGTTTGTACGGGGAGCATCAAATCTAATATGCTGCTCATACGCTCACCACCGTTACTTCCACCGTACCCACGCAATGGGCGTTTTCAGAAATGGACGTATACACAGCCTGGGGGGCGACCGTTTCTTCCTCGGCTTCTTCCTCGGATTCTTCCTGTTCTTCCTCGGCGGCAGGTTCTTCCTCGGTTTCTTCCTCGGCGGCAGGTTCTTCCTCGGTTTCTGTGATTATGCCGCTTCCCTCCAGGATTTCCACCCGTTCAGCCCCTAAACTGTACAATCTGGCAATCAGGTTGAAGGGGTCAAAGGCGCGCCCGATCTTCTGTTCCTGCCATGCCTGATAGGCGGCCACTGCGTCGGAAACGCCGTTCTGCCCATTGTTTCCCGTGCTGAATGTAGCCCGCACATACAGCGCATACGGCACAGTGTCGGCCAGTGCTACGGTTACATGGTCATTGAGAGGGCGGGCGGTTTCCGGGCTTAAAACGCCGACCACGGAAGAAATGAGATTATCAGAATTTGCGCCGCTTGCGGTAATAATGTATACGCCTACATTGCCCGCCCCTTCGTTTACGGCTTTGGCGTCCGTCACCTGTGGAGAAACGGAAAGCGCAAGGCTTTCATACATCCTGTACGATCCCGCAATTCCGGGGCCGCTTGTGCGAATCCTTTCGCGGTATGCCTCCATATCCTCCGCGTCCATGCCGCCCGAAGCATCCTCTGATACAATCGCGCTGATAAATCCGTCCACGCTTTCGACGAATTGCAGCTGTGAACCGGCGTTAAGCCCGTTTCCAATCGTCCCGGCAATCTGGCATTGTACGGTTGTGTTGACAGTTTGCGCCGTCCCTGTTTGCTGAATATCCTCGGTCAGCAGGTAAATCACGCTCCCGTCCGCCGTCAGCATCCGACCTGCGGGGATGGTTTTAGGCGTTCCGCCCGCCCGGAAGGTGATTGTTACCGGCGCGGTGGCCTCTACGGCCTCCATGTATTTGCATTCCTTGTTCTCGCCATAGACTTTCAGATATTCTCCCGTTGCATAGCGCCAGGTCGCCATGCGAATGGCGTTATCAACCTTCGCCATCGTTGCCGTTGTGCAGGCAAGAACACTTCGGAGCAGGATTTCCTTTTCGTCGCCAGGCCAAAGAATATCCCCGCCCGCCGCGATATAAGCGCGCATCATTTCGTCCCACGTTTTTTCCGGGTCGTAGTTCACATAATGCAGTTCCGTGCTGTCCACACAATTACCTCCCCCTTATAAATTGATTTCCAGGATCACCGTTATGATCGTTTCACCTGCGGCATTGGTGGATGTCGAAGCGCTCACCACTTCGGCATCGGGTTCCCATGCCATCACCCGGTCAAGTTCCGGAAGAAGCGCGCTGCGCATTTTGTCAATGGGCAAATGGTGCAGCGAATAGTCGAATCCTCTGTACCTGTCGTATGGCACTTCGCCCATTTTCGTCATGAGCAGGTTCTTGCAGTTCTGAATGGTTCGCGCCACAGGATCATCTTCGATTTCAAAGTTCAGCGGCTCCGGCTGATTGTCTATCTGATATTTTGCCATACGCGCATCCTCACTTTGCAAGGTTGGCTTTATTGTTCGCGGCTTTTTGCGCCAGTTTTTTGGCGGTGGCAATGGCGGCGGCCCGGCCCGTCGTGGCCGTTACCTTGTTGGCGGAATCCTTGTTGATTTGGGAAACGCGGTCTGCCAAAACCGGGGCGGCGGATGTTATCGCGTCAACCTGATTGTTCTTTGCCTGGGCCGATGCTGCTTTTGCTTTATCAATCAGCGTCTTAACCGCATTGATCCCCGTCGTTATCACCGTTTTGGCGGCATCTCCAACAGTGCTTATGATCTTTGCCGCCGTTTCCGCGGCGGTGGGCGTTGTTTTTTTCGTGCTCGGCTTTTGGCTTCCTGAACTGCTTCCGCTGCCCCCTCCGCCGTCTGTTTCCGTTCCCTGCTTCATGGTCAGCTTTACCTTGCTGCTGATCCATACGTCGCCCTTGCCCGGCATATGGGATATTTCCACGATCTCCGCTTCCGTCAGCCGCACCTTGCAGGGGAGAAGTTTCCGGCTCCCCAGGTAGAAATAATCTGTTGCTCCGTCTGTGGCCTCCTGGACGAAAGCCAGCGATTCGCCCATTACGTCGGTGACGCCCACCATCGCATTTAGTTCCACGGTGATGGTGATGGACGGGATTTCGCCGTATTTCCGTTCCACGTATTTCTGCTGTTTGGAGTTCTTTTCTGTGACTTCGCATCCGCCCTTGATGGTCATATCCGTAAATCCGCGGATCAGGTTTTCGCTGATTTCAAATGTGTGCTTATTCCAGCTTCCGATTTGCGGCAAAGAAACCACCTCCTAAAACCGCAAGCGCGTGCGCTTTTATGTTTTCCACGGCGCAACAGTGTTTGCCATGGCGCTTTCTCTGCTGATTTTTTGTATATCCAGCACGGGAAGCTGCAATTCTTCGCCGCCATCAAATACAGCGATCCCGCAGTATTCCGGGTTTGCGTTCATAATATCGGCGGAGTATTTTTCGTCCCCGTAAACGTACTGCGCCACGCTGTCAAAACTTTCATTGGCCGCGCAATGGTAAATATATCCGCTTAGTGTCATTGGTATTTCACCACGCTTCCGTACAGTTCGCGTTCCTCCAAAAGATCCTCCATCATCCGCCGAAGCCTTTCTTTATCGTTCTGCAATACCCTGTCCACGCCCTGCGCATTGTCGGCGTGAATGACGGGGCTGTACTGCACCACGATTCCGCCGCTGTCCCCTCCGCCGCCGCTGTCGCTGCTGGCATAGGAAGCGCTGGAAGATGTGTCGCCCCAAATGGAAGCGGAAGAAAGGCTGCCGCCTGCGTTATCGCTCGTCGTTCCGCCCTCGGCAAACATGGTAGCGCCTGCGATTTCCGCCAAATCCGCCAGGGTAAAGCCGCTTGCGTGCGCTGTTTGCAGGATCAGTTGGGCCGTCTGCGGCGTATGTCTTTCCGGGATGAACCACTCGGCCCCTGCTTCGGCGAACACCACGGGCTTGTCTGCCCGTCCGCCCTCCGCTTTCCCTTCGAGCCCGAACAAGTTGCCAAATTGCGTCACGATGCGTTGCACAATGGGCGTGTCGAAAAAGGATTCCATGATATTCCTCGCCGCCCGTGCATTGGCTTCCGTGTCCGGGAAAATGGCTTCCACTTCCTGCGGTGAAAGGATGCCGCCGATTTGCCCCGCCGCTTCCTCCGCGGCGCTGTCAACGTCTGTAATATTCACTTCCGCTTCTGGCATGATCTCGTTCAGTCTTGCCTGAAGCTCGTCGATTTGCCTTTGGGCATCCTCCATGTCCAGCTTTACTCCCGGCATTTCTGCGTTCAATTCTTCCCATTTGTACATTTGCAGCTTATAATCGCCGGTCAGCCTGTCCCACGTGCCAGGATTCAAGCGATAGGCGTTCAGTTGTTCAAACTGTTCAACCTTGCGCTGCCCTTCTGCCAGCCGAATCTTTGCCGCCGCCAGTTGCGCCAGGGTGTCGTCTATGCTCCGTTCGATTCCTTCCTGCTTATCCCACCTGTATGTATTGGCTTGGGCTTCCGTCATGTTCATAAGCTGCCATGCCGCGAAGTGGGAAAAGTATGATGCGTATGGGTTGGATTGCGGGAGATCAGAGCCTGACGCTGCCGCCTCCAGGTCGTAAGTTGCGGCAAGCGCTTCATTCATCCGGTTCAGCTGTGCCCGGATTTCTCCTGGGATTTGGTTGTACGCCCGCGATACCTCTTGTTCAGTTGCGCCGCTTTCCAAGGCCGCGTAAAACTCCGATATACCGCGCACGTCCATCAATTCAAGGGCCGCCACAGTGTTGGCCGCCCTGTTTGCAGTCACGTTTCCTTCGGTTGCCTGTTCTTCTCCTTTCAGCCCGAACGAACCGGTGGAGAGTAGTCTATAAGTCGTTATGAGAGATTCAAGCTGTGCGGCCATTGCCTCGTTGCCCGATTGTTCGTAGACGCCTATGCGCCTTGCAATTTCTTCTTCTCCGCCCAGCTTATTGATAAAATCTGCGTAGAATTTTGCCAATCGGGTGTTTCCGTTGCCTGCATACTGTTGATATTCGCTGTTTTCAAGCAGATAAGCAGCTGTGCCGGAATCCATAAAACCGGATTGAACCAGGCTCCCCAGGCGCGTTACATAGCTTACAACGTCACCGTATTCGCTGGGGCCGATGGTCTGCTGCATCAATTGCAGGATCGGGTTATCGTATTCCGCATATATCCGGGCCTGTTCTTTCTGATAATCCGCTTCTCCTCGGGCTGCAAACGCATCGCGTTCCGTCTGAAGCCGCTGCTTTTCCTCCGGCGTCCCTGCCTTTTCAATCTGCCTGTCGTAAGCGGACAGCGCATAATAGTAATTGCTCCAAAATTCGTCATGGGCCGTATCAAGCTGCGTCTGCCGCTGCGGAAGGATGGTCTTTTCCACGTAGTCCATCACTTCGCTGTAATCCAGTGTTTGGGCCTTGTGGAACATCACCTGCCGCTGGATTTCCTGCTGCCTGCTCTGCGCTGCCTTTTCCTCGCGTGCCATTACTTCGTTTAGTTCGTCGAAGTATGCCTGAATGGCCGCCACATTTTCAGGCGTAAGCCCTTCGTTAAAGGCTGTCATAAGCGCATCCGTCAGTCCTTGCCCGATCCCTTCCAATTGGGCGGCGGTTTCCGCGTATTCGCTTTGCAGCACCGTCATAACGCTTTGGTATATGGGATCGGCGGCTGTTTCGCTCATTTTTCCGTCGCCCGTCAGAAACACTTTCCAATACTCATTTGCCAGGTCGGAAGATGTTTTCACTCCGGCAAGCACGTTTGCCACCATATCCGCGCCCAGGGTCTTGTAGCTTTCCAGGTCTTTTTCCGTCCAGGTCTTATTGGTTACAAGGTCGGTGATTAAGTTGCTGGAAAAGGTCTGGCTGGCCTGTTCGTATTTCGTAATGGCTTCACCCAGCGCATCCCGGAAAGCTGCCACGTTCTTGTAGGCGTCGTTAAAATCAGTGCCAAGGGTTTTAATATATGCGTTCAGCGCGGGAACGTCCAGCCCCAAATCGCCGAATTTGCTTTCATAATCCACCTTCTCCATGGCGTTCAGGGCTTCGGTGAGCGCCAAAACAGCCGTTGCCGCCAGGGCAATGCGCCCCGCGTGTGTTCCTGCGGCCCAGCCGATGAAGGTTAATGCGCCGCCCGCTGCCAGCAGGCCGGGGCCGGTTGTTGCCAGGCTCCCCAGCGCGCCCATCAAGCCCGCCGCGCTCTTATCGTCCAACCCTTCCCATTTTGTGGCAAGGTCGGCCAGCCATCCGGTCAGCCTTTCGGCCATATCCAAGCCCGCGGAGAATCCTTCTTTTTCGCCGAATTGGGATAGTCTATCCAGTACGATCCCCAGGTCTTCTGTAATGTTGTGTATTTGGCCGGAAAGGCTTTGGCCTGTTTTTTGTTCAAGTCTTTCCCACTTACTGTTTAGCGTTTCGATGTCGCCCGTCAGGCCACTCATCATTAAGCCGGAAAGGTAATCGCCGTAGCCCTTTGCTTCTCCGCCCGCCATAGCATCATAGAGGCCATTCCATCCGTTTTTCGCCGCATCAAGCAAGGCAAGGCCGCCCGTGATTGTTCGCGTCGGAAAGATAGCTGCTAAAACCTGGTTCCTTTCCTGCTCCGTCATTCTTCTGGTTGCGTTTTCCAGGTCTTGAAATATTGAGATAAAACTTTTCAGGTTGCCTTTACTGTCATATGCGGAGAATCCGTATCTTTCCAGCGTTGCCCCCGCTTCTTCTAAGTTACCATCGGTTTCCGCTATGGCTTCGCTTAGTTCTTCTTGCGTCACCTCTAAGAATTTCATTGCGGAATCCGCTTTTTTTGTCGGTGCTACCAAGCGAATCATGCTGTTGCGAAGAAGGGTTCCGGCGTCTGTTCCAACAGTACCGGCGTCATGCAGCACGCCGATCATGGTCAACAATTCCTCTTTGCTGTCTGCAAGTTTCATTGTCGGCCCCATCTTTACCATGGATTCGCCGAATTTCTGAATATCGCCCATGCTCCTGTTGGCCGCATAGCTCCAAAGGTCTACCCATTCTGTCAGTTCGCTAAAAGGCATTCCCGTTGCTTTCGCCGTTTTTCCGATATAGTCCAGCGCTTGCCCCAGCGTCAATCCGCCTGCTCGTGCCAGATTCATGGCTGCTGGTATGCCTTGCAGGATTTCGTCTAAATCCCATCCTGCATGAGCTGCCTTTGCAATGGCGTCTGCAACGTCGTTTGTATGGAAGATCGAATTGGCCGCCCAATCCGTTGCCGCAGTATTCAGCGTCCGCATAACGCTGGCAAGTTTTTCCGTATCTTTCCCGTATCGTGTGGATAAAGCCCCTTCGGCTTCGAGCATGCTATCTTGATAGCTTCGATATACGTTTACGCTCTCTTTCCCAAAGTCGATCAGCTTCCGGCTTATATCGTCGATTTGGTAGCCCATGTTGACGAGCGCTTGCCCGATTTCACCGACGGTATTTTCTACCTTTCCACCCAGCACAATTTGCATGGAAATCTGTTTCTGCGCCATGGTGTCAATCCTCCATCTTGCCCAAAATCATGCCGCGCCCGTCCGGGAACATAAAAAAATAAACCCTGTCGCCGGGTCTATACTGGTACTTATCTTCTGCGGGCGGTTCGCCCGTAAATTCCTTCACATAAGCGTTCGCGCACTTGATGGGCCGCGATTCCACGTCCCTGCGCGTTAGGCTTTTCACTACAAAGCCGCCGTCCTCTATGCGGTCTATTTGTCCGCGCTGTATGCAGACAAATCCCGTCATTTCGATCTTGTCCATGGGAACACCGCCTTATGTTACCGTTGTTAAGCATCGGTGCATAACCGCTTTTGTTCTTCCGTTCAGTAGGTCTTGCTTCACCTTGCGAATGATCCAGTTTCCATTTGCATCTGTACGGCTTGCTACATTGATTCTTGCCATGGCTGTATAGCCAGGATTGAAGTCCATTTCAATTTCCAGGCTTTCCGCCTGCCAGTTATGCAGCAGCAGGATTCCCCGCGCCCATCTTTTCGCCTGGGCCGCATCGTCAACGGGGATATCGCTGATCGTGCGGCTGGGGCCGTTGGCGGCGCTGTCAACGGATGTTCCGTTGCCATATGGCGTCACGATTTGCAGGCTTTTCCAGCGCAAATCCCGCCGGTCTATGTATTTGGAATCCATTTGCTTATCGTCCAGTTCCATTTCGTGCATGGGGGAAAGGCCTTGCGCGTAGTCAATTCCAATGGCTACATAATCGCCCGACAGCGTTTTCAGCACGGCCCCTTCCCGGTTTGCCAGCGTTTCCAGGAACATGGGCACGCTTGTATTATCGCGCAATAAATACTGATACAGCATCCCGCCGCTGATCCCGTATTGTTTTGCGCCCATGCCGCACTCGCCCGCGCACATCGTCATGATGGCGGACAGCGTTTTCTTTTTGAATGATTGCCAGCGGACAGGGAAGGGGACGCTTTTGGCGCTGGTTGCCAGGATTCTATACGTTCCATCCTCGGGAATGATCGTGTTCAGGTAAAGCGTGCCGCTGTCATACCCGCTTCTTTTCACCTGCAAGGTGTCGTTTTTTTGCGGCCCCCAGCGAAACCACTTATCCGCATGGTCTACCCTGATATTCAGGCAATCGCTTTCCCCGCCGCATACGTCGTTGTGGACACATTCGATAATATCCACGTCGTCCGTCACATCGGTTCCCTGATAAATCAGTCTCACCTTCGGCTGGTTGTCCATGCGTGCGCCTCCCTTGTCCCCTTCCCGGCCTTAATGCCGCCTCGAACGGCGTCTTTGCTGCGTTTGCTCCCGCATTTGCCTGGCTCGTCGTTGATTCACCGAACAAATTGCTTGCCAGATTTCATGAAAGCGGTAAATCGGCATACGCAAATAATCCGTTACCGGCGTATTGCTGTTGATGCTCGCGTCCACTAACCTTTCGAGATAACTTGCAATATATTGTTGTTTCCCGCCCGGCTGGACGCGGCATAAAAAAGTTTGGCTAACTGGATGGCCTTTACGCTGTCAGGCCCGGAAATCCTTTTCAAAATATCCTTGTCGTCCACCAGGTCGGTGCAGTTTCCCGCCGTAGCCGCAAACAGGGCAAGAGCCTGTTTGTTGGAGATGGCGAACATGTTCCCGATGGTGTCGCTGTCCAGCGCGTTCATCATTTCTTCGCCGGTCAGGGCGCAGAAGTCATAATGCAGTTCCTTCACATCTTCGCTCCTGGCCCGGATGGGTTTCATCAGCTTCAGCGTGCCCTTCGTAAGCTGCCGAAGCTGCTCAAAGGGATCGTCCACTACGTTTTGTTTTTCCGCCTCGGTGGCCTTTTTTTCTTCTTCCATCGTTTCCTCCTAAAAAACGTATGAAACGCAGAGGGCCCGCATGGGCGGGCCCCCTGCCTGACGTTAATCCAAAATGCTGCTCAATCTGTCGGAGTAATCCACTCCGGCGATAATCAGGCGGCTGGCCGTGGAATCGATCAGCATCCAGATTTCACCGTTGATTTCTTCTTCATAGCGCAGCACGGAAAAGGATTCGGTGCTTCCGTAGGGGTTATCGGTTTCGATGCTCCCTTTCTCGGAACTTTTATGCACCACGCGGGCGCGTACTTTCACCAGTTCCATGTCGATCTCGCCTTTGGCTACGCTGTAATCCTGCCGGGCGGCCCGCATTTCAATGTCATGAGGGCCGGGAATGGGAAGAAGGTTGCAGCCGTTGCCGTTGTTGTGGCTCACCTTGATTTCCATGGAATTGTAGTGATAGATATTCGGCATGTCAACATCCATCAGCATGCCCGCGGATTTCACCGCCGTTGTGGGATGCTCAATCTTGGGCAGGTCAACTTTGGTAATGTCCTCCACGCGGGTTCCGTCATGGAATAGCCGATGATCTTCTACATTGCAGCGTACATTTTCCAGCATTGATGTTCACCTCTCTTTCTGTGTCGCTTATCCGACAGCTTCTTCCATAACTTCAAAGAAAACCTCGTACCCATCATCCGTCCATACTGCCGTCGCCGTCAGGGATTTTGTCAGAGGGGTGGTGGTTACTTCAAAGCGAACGCGGAAATCGCCGGAGTAAATATCGCTCTTTGCTTCCTTTGAACCATCCAGCATCGCCTTGCCATAGAGCAGCGCGCCGGATCCAAGCAGCCGGTCAAGCCGTTCCTGTTCCTCCGCGCGGATCGTTTTCAGCTTATTGCCGGTCATGGGCTTGTCGATGTCGATATTCCGCCTATGCTGGAAGTCGTTGGTCAGATAGAAAAGCATCATCCTGGAAGTATCGAGCACGTTCACGCTCGTTCCGTCCGTCTGGTTATAGCTTGCGGCCTGTGCTCCCCAAATGGCCCAGCGTCCGCTTACATACGCGGCGGAATTGATGCCGTTGGCGTTCAGGCAGCGGTTAATCACTTCATCATCGTACACCCTGCCTTTCACGTTTTCCATGAAATAGAGGTCTTCGATGATGGGGCACGCGGTATTGCTTCCCGTCATGTACGGCACGCCGCCGTTCTGAATCAGAAGCGCCTGGAAATTGGCCGTGTTGAGCACGGAAAGGTGATAGTGCTTTCCGTCGGTGCCTTTCGCCAGCGGGAAGAACACGCTTTCGTTGTCTTTGTTATAACCTCTGGTGTTTTTCCAATCTGCCGCGCTTTCCAGCGTAATGGGGGTTCCCAGGCTGTCCACGACGGGCATATCAACAAACATCCAGGCGTTCCAGTGCTTGCCGATGGAAAGGCTGTTGAGGTACATCGCATTGTGGATGTCCGGAATGGAAGAGAAGCCGGGGGCGCAGATGAACGCGGGCACGTAGCCGGTCAGGTTGTACACGTTCTTGATGGCGTAAAGGCCAGTGTTCAGGCCGTAACGGTCAGTGGAGCCAATCACCTGTTCTTGGGTCACGGTGGAAGGATCAATCTTGCTCCACGTGATGGTCAGCGCATCGGTGCCCAATGATCCGTCTGTCACTTCCACGATGTTGATGGCGTTCTTCGCGTAATCGTATGCGGCGGTGTAATGGGTGCCATTGGTCTTTTCCGTTGCCCCGGACGCTACCTTCAGGCTGTCCAGCACCACATCTTCGGCGTTCACGATGGTTACGCGCCCATTGTTGGGCGTCAGTGTTGCGGTGCCGACGGTCTTCTTCTTGTAGGTTACGGTTAGGGCAGCACTCCCCAACGCGCCCGCGGTTTTCTCGGAGATCACCACAGTGTTGTTCCCGCTGTTCACCGAAACGGTGTAATCCGTGCCCTTCACTTTGTCGCCCACCTGAATGGTGTCCAGAAGCACCAAATCGGCGTCGGAGATCGTGAAAGAACCATCGGTCGGGGTTTTGCTCTCGCTTGCGTCGGTGCTTTTCAGGTTCACTTTCGGATCAAGCACATTGATGAATACCAGCGGCCCGACGCCAATATCCATGAAATGCACCTTCGCCGGTTCGCACAGGGTATAATCATCCCAATTGTCGCTGTACCCCATGTACCTTCTTGCTTCGCCGATATTGTTAATCAGCATGGGCACGTTCACATTGGCGCTTCCGCCCTCCACCAGATGAACGGGGGCGGTGCCGATGTAAACAATGGCTTGCCGTATGCTGTTTTTGTCCGTAAAGGGAATGCCGTCTGCGTTGATTTCCCCATACGCACCATGCTTGAAATTGGGATATTCAGCCATATCCGTTTTCCTCCTTGTCCTAATCGTCCAGTCCTTCTAAAAGCCTGTCGGCTTTCGTGGGTTTTCCTTTGTCGTTGCCAACATCTGCATGACAATTCCAGGTGATCAGCATTAAGCCGTAGTAAATGGGGCGTCTGTCCACAACGTAGTTCTGATCCGTGAAAAGAGAGGTCATGGCGCTGTCTTTATCCAGAATCATATCCGTTTCAGGGATTGTCTGCTCCCGCAGAATCAACTCCTTAGCGTCGTCCATCCAGTCCAGCAGTGTGAACAATCCTTCTTCTGTCCCGTCTTTCAGCAGGGACATATCCGGCTTTCCATTCTCCATGCCGTCAACAAAGCCCGGCATGCGGATGCCGGGCTCGTATACGCTGAACAGTACCGTCATGGACAGCTGTTGCCCCATTTTATGGGGTCTGTGGATGTTTTTGTAGTTGTCGAACCGCTTATCCTGAACAAACTGGATGTAGCTGGCATTTGGCATAATCGTAATGCTGGGGCATGTGCTGTAAGGATCGTCCTCGAATACCTGGATGGGGGAAAGCGCGGTAGGATTCCCGTTTATGTCCGGCCTTAACGGTTGATAGGCAAGGAATACGCGGGGCTCCGTCGTTTCCGTATTTAAGATGCTGTTTCCCGAAATAGGCACCTTCAATTTACGTCCTTCGCACAGCTCCCGATAAAACCATGCCTTTGCTTTCCTCAGCCTTTCCGTTGTCCTCATAAGCGCACCGCCTTTGTGTAATGCAGCGTCAGGTGAATTTCCTTCATGCCAACGGCGTCTATCACATCCAGCACCCGCATTTGCACATCGTCCACAATCACCGCTTCATTGGGCTGTGCGCGCGCGGGCAGGCTGTCCGTCGGAACGAAAACAACAATATCCAGCGTATTCCCATCCCAGGAAATATCATTCACATTATTGTTTTTCCGTTTAAGCGCCTCCAAATCGTCGGAAACGCACACAAAGGAAATGCCGTTCCAGGTGTGTTCCGTTGCGAAATGATCCTGGTTCATGAAGATTCTGTGGTTATCCAGCGGGATTCTGTCTTTTAATGCCATAGCCAATGCACATCCTGCTTATTTATTCTTTGCGGGTTTTCCCTTGGCAGGCTTTTCAATGGCCGGTTCAGGATCTGTGGGAATGGCCTTTCCCTGTTCGATCAGGCGCGCAGCGTAGCCGGAATCGCGTTCCACGATTTCGCCGGTTTTAAGCATCTTGATCTTCATTCTTCTTTTTCCTGCCTTTCTTTTTCGGGGTTTCCCCGGTATCTTCCGGCGCGTCGTTCACCAGTTCATCCATCGGAAGGTTCAGTTCGTCCCCTTCTTCGTCGGTTTCGTCCGCTTCTTCCGCCGGTTCCTCCGCGTCGTCGGTTTGTTCCGCTTCATCGGCGGTCATGGTTTCCTCGGGATGTTCCTCTGCGGGTATGGGGGCGGGCGCAGGGCAGGCGTCATTCTGCACGCCCAGCGCCTTTTCCTTCACCAGTTCCGCCACTCGTTCGCTTCCCAGGGCTTCGATATGTTCGCCTTTCAGCATTTCGCCAAAGGTCACGATCCCGAAAGGAGGAATCCCGATATTGACTTTTGCAAAATAGGACATTGCCGCGCCCTCCTTACAGCACCTTCATAACCACCCAGCCGTCCACATTGTTGGGAACGACGGTCGGGCGGCTCACCATGCGGGTGCCCACCACGTCGTTGTCCTCGCTGCCGAAGCGGAAGGGCACTTCCTTCTTGACGTAGCTGTGCCATTCGGAATTTTCGCCCTGGCCCTTCACCTTGTTGATAATGCCATGATGCACCTTCACGGCCTTATCCTTGGTGCTGCCCAGGATGATCCATCCGTCGGGCACTTCCTTTTCGATCTGGCGATCATCGTTGATGAATTTGCCATGATCGGAATACATCGCCACGCCGTCGCTGTTGTAGCCGCGGAAGCGGATACCCTGGCCCTTGTACTTGCTGTTGATCTCTCCCAGGTCAACGTTCCGCATATCCAGCTTTTGGGTGAATTTGCTGTTTTCCATCATGCACTCGAACACGCCGCGGCCCATCACCATCACGTCGGGATTGCACAGCCCTTCATAGGCCAGATCGAAAGCGGCTTCCATGTCATAGTCGATTTTCGCGCCCGCCTGATTCCATTTGATGGCCGGAATGTAGTTGTTGGTGAAACCGAAGTCGGCAAAAAGGGTGGGTTCCTTTTCGCGTCCTTCCCTGGTGTAGCGGCGGATGGCGGTCTTGCCTTTCAGCAGCACTTCGCGCACCAGCCAATTGCGCCGGTTCTGGTTAAGCTGGCGCAGGTACGTCAGATCCCGCGCCATGATCTTTTTGGCCCGCTGTTCCGGCGTCATAGCACCCAGCACTTTTTCGCCGAACATACGCACGGAAATATCTTCCAGGGTAACAATGCGTTCAGGGGCCATTTCGCAGAATTTGATCTGCCGCATTTCGTACCCCTCGCGGGACGTGGGAATGCCGCCTGTTCCGGGAACGACGATGGGGGCCAGGCCGGTGGACGCGCCTTTGCGGTAATCATAGGTGGCGGTGTCGTCCGCGAAGGTATCTCCTTCTTCTCCGAAGGTGTCAGACAGGAAGGTGTAAACCCGCGGCATAAGCTCAACGGCTTTTAGCATCACCGTAGTTTTGAACATATCGAACAATACAGACATTGTTGTTACCTCCTTTCTTAGTCTGCTTCAAAGATGGCTTTCACCGTGACGGCTTTATTCCCGATTGTGAATTTATTATCCACAATGGTCACGCCGCCGGAAATAACCTGCCACTCTTTGAAATGGTAATCGCTGCTCGGGGTAGCGGAAAGGGTCACTTCCGTTCCAATCGTGCCGCTGGCGGGGCTGGCCGATCCGGTTCCGTTGCCATCGTTTTGCACGGTCACGCTTACTTCCGCCGTATTGTCGGCTTCCTGGGCGGCGGAAGTGGGATTGTCCAGAGGCTTGAAGGTAATGCCCATGGCCCGAAGCACCACTTCTTCCGCGGCGGAAATAGCGCTATCATCGCCGTGCTTTACATAGCCGGTCAGGAACTCGCCCGCGCTGTACGCCATAGCGGAAGCCGCCACGGTCGCGGATTCGTCAGTGTCCACGTCTTCGCCCAGCACCACAACGTAATTGGTCGCAATCACGTTTGCAGCGGCGGCGGGCGCGTAGAGCACGGAGCTGGCTTTGCGGTACATGAGCGTTCCGCGTTTCACCTGCCCGTTGCCAGGTTCCAGGGAAATGGCGATGCGCTTTCCCGTTCCGCTTGCCAGCAGATACGTGGGATCAAGCGCGCCCAAATTGTTATAAAGCTCCATCTTGCCGTCCTCCTTTACATCATTTCTCGGGTTTCGGCGTCAATGCCGCAGGCCAAATCTGCCACTTCTTTGGCCCATTTGTTTTCCTTGGCTTCAGGGGTTTCGTCCTGATCCGCGGCCCCGCCGCCGGTCACTTCCTTGGCGCTTGCGGTTTCCTTGGCGCGGGCGGTCATATAGCCGCCAGCCTTTTCCTTCTGCTTGGCTACCACCATTTTCAGGTATTCGCCTGCGCCGGTGCCGCTCCGCATAGCCTCGGCTTTCATTTGCGCGTAGTCCGCGCCAGGCGGCGTCATGTCCTCGATCTGCTGAATCCTTTCGCGTTCAGCGTTCACGGCCTGCTCGGCAATGCTGCGGGCCAGTTCGGGGTTCTCCGTGTTCAGCATTTCGGCAGTTGCGTCTTTGAGTTCAGCCATTTTTTCCACCTCTCCGTTTTTTATTTCAGTCGAGTTTTCGGCGGCAACTGCCGATTTCTCGTTACTGACTTTCATTTGCTCGTTTTCCTCTGCGGCTGTCTGCTTGATGGCCCTGTCCGGCACGTGGGCGTAGCAGGCGCGCATCAATTCCATGGTTTCTTCGTCCACGGCGCAGGCTACAATCGGCTCTTGTTCGTCCTCTCCGGTCAGCACTTCGTCCACGAATCCGTTGTTTTTCGCGTCCTCGGCATTGAACCAGGTTTCCGCCCGCATCAGTTCAAAGCATTCTTCCGGCTTTTTGCCTGTGCGCTGGGCATATATATCCGCCATATCGCTGTCTGTTTTTTTCAGGTCATTGTAGGCGGACATCATATCGTCAGCGGTTCCGCGCGCGCCTCTGCGGGCGCGGTGGATCATGTATTCGCTGCCCTTTGTCATGCGCACGTGCGCGCCCGGCAGGCAGGCGATCAGTGTCGCCGCGCTGTCGCAGCACCCTTCAATATCAATGGTTTTTATGGCCGGGTGACGCATCAGGGTGGAGCGAATAGCGATTGCCTCACTTACCACGCCGCCGGGGGAGTTGATTCGGATGTTCAATTCGTCCACTTCTCCCAGGGCGGTCAATTCCTTGTCAAAGTCGTTGCTCGTCACGGTGGGGTCTTCGCCCCACCATTTCATCGTATCAATGGCGGAGTAAATCTTGATGATCCCCTTTTTGCCCCCCAGTGCTCTTTTGATCTCAAAGCGCAGGGAAAACCGCTTATTTATGCTTGGCATCCTGTTTATCCTCCTTTTCCCCAGGCATCGCTTTATTGCGCGCCTTAATCTCTTTTGCTCGCTGCGAAAGGTTTTCCAGGTAATTGCTGCCGTTAAATTCCATGGCTTCCTGTTCGCCCGTGGATATGCCAGCCTCCATGCGGCTGATAGCGGCCTGCGCTTCCTGCACAGGCTGAACATGCCCTTGGCTGGTTCCGATCCATTGGCACGCGCACCAGGCTTCCCGAATGGCCGGATCATCAAAAAACCCCGGAGCGTCTACGCGCCCCAGGGCCACGGCTTCGGCAAGCCATTGCTCGTAAATCGGTTGGCAGAATTGCCCGATGAATTGCTTTCTGTACCGGCGCACCACTTTCCAGAAGTCCAGCGCCGCCGCCCTGCTGGCCGTGTAATTGCTCCCGTACTGGTGCATCAGCACTTCCGGCGGAATCTCCACAGAGGAAGCGATCATCGTTACCGTTCGGGAAACAAAGCTGTCAAACGCCGTCGGCGCGCGGGTGTTTCCGATGCTCTTTACATCCTTATTGGGCGGCAGTTCGTATACATTGCCGTTGCCCATTTCGATCTTCATAGGATCATCGGTCACTTTTTCATCTTCCGGCACGCCGTCGGGCAGAGCATATTCTCCATCGTCCGGGTCTTTGGTGGTAATAAAAACGGTCAGCATCGAGTGTACGATGCTGGCCGCCAATTCGCTGCTTAAATACCGGTCAAGCTGTTTGATCTGCTCGATCATGGCCGAAACAAACGGTATTCCTCTCCTTTGCTCGGGCCTCTCCACCGTCATGATCGGCAGAATATTCGGCATCCCGGTTTCTTTCCCATAGGCGTCTATCGCTGTCCAGGTGATTTCTCCCTGCGTTTCCTCCGCCATGGGATGGTAGCTGGCAATGTGGTATCGGCAAACTTCCCCGTCTTTGTTGATTTCCACGCCGTCAATGATCCTGCCGCCATTATCCAGGTTTTTGGCTTCGCTTTCTCCGTCAGTTTCCGGCGTGCATACCCTGTCCGCTTCCAGCAGGCGCAGGGTCAGCGTGTAGGGGTTTTGAAGGTTCGGCTTGTGCTCCAACAGCACGAAATCATCACCGCTTACCAATTCGCTGCGGAAAGATAGCTCCATCATTTCCCAAAAGTTGAGCTGGCGGCTGGCGTCGCACATGGTCGTTTTGGCCCACATGTTAAATTCCCGTAGGGTGTTTTTCCCCCAATCGTCCGCCTCCTGCTCGCTCATACCCAGCACGTCCAGGTCGGGCTTCGGTTTCGGAGATATGCCCCACCCAACAACATTTGTTACCATCGTCGCGGGGGCCGCCCTTCCCAGGCCGCCGCCGGTATACAGGTCGCGGCTTCTCACGCGCAGGGTCGTGCTCTGCTTGTCGATGTCGTCCTCTGCGCTGCCGCCGCCCGTCTGCCAGGCGATCAGGCTGTTCTTTGTTTTGTTCGCGCCATGGTAAGCATAGCCCGAAGCGATGGCGCGCTTCTTCCTCTCCTGGAACATGCTCAATCCTTTTTCGGGAGAGAAGAAGGTTACAACCCTTTCGCGGAAATTCATATTCAGGATGCTCCGGCTGTTTTTCGGTGTGTTTTCCATGTCCTCACCTCAATATCAGGCCGCTTAATTGTCGTGGAAAACCACGCTCACGTTTCGCGTCGGGCGCGTATTGTTTTCGTACCCGTCCACGATTTTGGTAAATTTGGCAACCTGTCTTTCTATGTCGTCCACGTCAAGAAACGTTACGCTTCTGCTGCCGATGGTGTATTCCTTGGCCTGTCCGTCCACAAGTGCCCGGAGCGCTTGCTTGTTCAGCCTCAAATACTCCTTGGCTTCCTCATAGGAATAGGCCGCATTGTAATACTTGCCGTTTTTGTAAGG
The DNA here is from genome assembly GCA_902764565.1 of uncultured Eubacteriales bacterium. Classification (GTDB taxonomy): domain Bacteria; phylum Bacillota; class Clostridia; order Christensenellales; family Aristaeellaceae; genus RUG563. Next base: position 19,785 of record CACWWM010000001.1, on the reverse strand, counting down.
CATGTCCTTTCCTCCCTTTACACTTCCACCCCTTTGGAAAGCAATCCCTTGGGGCGGCGCGGCTTCCCTGGCGGATCTGCCAGCTTGATTTTTTTCTTTCCGTACAGCCTTTCTTCCCAGGCGTCCAGGTCAATTTTGAATCCCTTGAAAGCGCATCGGGCATAATTGCATACGTCAAGCGGTTCGTTGCGCTCATAGATTTTTTTCCACTCGTACACATACTTGCCGCGTTTCATAACCAATTTCCGCTGTTCGGAAATCAGGCCCTTAAAATAATACTCGTCATAGCCCGCTTCCTCGTTGTCCGGGTAGTGCATATAGCGCGGCCCTGGCGTCTCAATGCTCGCGTTATACAGGATCGCTTCTTTCCCTACGCTCACATTGAGCATGAACATGTTGATGCCCCCGCGGGTCGATTTGCTGTGATGCACCAGAGGAACGTCGTCTTTGGTCGCGCCCGCGATAGGGAAGATGTATCGGCTGCGGCGTTTATAGCATTGTTCTTTCACGTCGTCCGGGTAATTGCCGCCGCTGTCAATAAACGTCACGGCGGCCCGCAGGCTTTTCCCGTTTTCCATTTTCCACTCTCGGTTGAGCAGCGCATCCACGCCCTCCCAAACTTCGTCCTCGTCGGCCCTGCCCGGTATCACGCCGTATTGTATGCCCCAGCTTTCGTCATTTCTTCCCCAGCCTTTCACTTCGTATTCCAGCCGGTTTCCCTGGGTGTCGATCCCAATCGTAATGACCAGTACGCCGTTAGGCACTTCCGCATTGTAGTGCTCTCGGCGCATATACATAACTTCAGGAACCGTTGTCGTTTCTTTGTATTCAAAAGGAAGGCCCAATTCAAGGTTATAAAAAGTTTTCAGCATTTCAGGGTCGTCTTTACTGTCTAAAAACTTTTTACATACCGCTTTCCAATTGCTCCACGGGGAAAGGAATACGTTCAGGTGGAAGGATCGCAGGCCCCTTTCCCGCGCTTTAGGGTTATAGGCCACCCATTTGGCCGGAGCGCGTTTTACCTCGTGTTCTTCCATTAGTCCATGGCAGCGCGGACAGCGCCAAACGGCGCTCGTAACCTCATATTCTTTTTGCATGCCGTCTTCGGCTGTTACATTCTTTACAAACCGAATATCGTCAAAAAGAACCTGGGAATACTCTCCGCAATGCTTGCATTGGATTTCCCATTCTTCACGGGTGCCGCGCATGAACAGCTTATAAATCCGGCTGGTCTGCTTAATGGTCGGTGTGCTCGTATACACCCGCTTGGCATTAAAGAAGTTCTGCGTTCTTTTCTGTGCCAAAGAAACAGGATCGCCCTCTACGCCTGCGGAAGCCGGATAGCCGTCCACTTCATCCATGAACAGATAACGGATGGGGCGGCTTTTCAGCCCGCCGGGGCTCATTGCGCCGGTCATGCTGATAAATCCGCCAGGGAAATTCTTCTGCCGGATGGTGCTTCCGTTCCCTGAAAAGATTTTGTCGCGCAGTTTCGGCGTCGCTTCCAGCGTTGGGGTCAGACGTTCCTTTGAATAATTGTCAGTGTCGTCCTCCGCAGGCATTACAAGCAGGCTCGGGCCGGGATCAAGGTCGATCATGCGGAACATCATATTGAGGATCATGTCAGTTTTTCCCGCCTGGGCGCAGCTCATAACGGCCACGTCATGGATTTCGCGGTCTGAAAAGCTGTCCATGATTTCTCTTTGATAAGGCGCTCTGTCCGTTCTCCACGGCCCAGGTTCAGGAGCGCCTTTCCCGACAATGATTCTATACTTATCCGCCCATTGAGAAACGCTCTCGTCGCTCGGCGGGCGGAATAGCTCTAACGTCTGCCGCCCCAGCGCCAGAATCGGGTCTGTGCGCGAGGCGTTCAAGGTCATTCGTTATCGTCCCTTTCTTCGGCCATATCCATTTTTTCCCCAGGCAATGGCGTGTCGGCGATCATTTCCAGCGCGTCCCTCACTTCCCGGTCTATGATTTCCTCTATGTTTTCAGCGCTTCCCATCATCACCAGGGAAGGGGCCACCTTCCGGGCAAGGTTCGTGAACCGGCTGGCTACCGTCGCCGCAATATCAGCCCATAGCTTGCTTACTGCCGAAACCTCCACCAACTGCCCTTCCAGCATTTCCACCTGGATTTCCGTTTTCCGGCGCTTCACCGCTTCGTGCATAGCCTTTTCTATATCCAGGTCGTTGCTCTCGCTGGTTTCCGTTTCAACGTTATATTCCACCCAGCGCTGCACGAAAAAGGAAAGGCTGTATTTCCCATCCTTTCCCTCTACAAACAGTTTTTTATCCTCCGGCAAATCCCGATCTATGGTATATAGCCGTCGATAGGTATAACCGGCTATCTCTGCCAGTTCCTTCTTGGTCAGGTCTGGAATCATGTTTTGACGCCCCCGCTGCGCTCACCAGTTCCCGCTTAACATGCGGGCAAAGTGGTGGTCAAGGCGCTTCTGCGTGTAATCCAAAATACTGTCCTCTACCTTTTCTTGGGATCGGTTAAGCGGCATTTGCGGCACGCCTAAGCCCACCACGCGCACGATGGGATAGCGTTCCGCCGTCCGCCTGGTAAAAGCTACGCCATTCACCACGAAAGGAGGATTGCCGCCTTGGTTGGTCATATGGCTTGGCATTGTGCTTACTTGGCCTTTTACGATGGAGCTGCGTACAACGCCCTGCTTACGCGAGCGCGCAGGGCTGGAAAGAGGGAAGCGCCCGCCGATTGATCCCTTTACGCCCTTCAACGGGATGGTGCATGTCACGGGAAATTGGCCGCCGAATTGCAGTTTAAAGCTTCCGATCTGGCTTTTCACCCATTGCTGCGTCACCACGTAATCTTGTTGTACTTCCTTCGCAACAAGCGTTTTTGCTCTCCTGCCTGTTTCTGCGAAGGTGCGGTACATCAGCTTTTCAAACTGATCCTTGTTCAGAACGCTTTTCATCCATTCCAGCTTCGTTTTAAGGTCGCTCATATCCACATACAGATAATTGTTCCCGTAAATATGAAATGCCATGCTGCCACCCCCTTTCTCTTTGTGCTGTTTTCCTTCCATCCACGCCAATGGTAAGGAGGCAGGGCGCATGAAAAACTCCCAAAAAACTACGCCCTATTTATCCCGCGTAACGCCGCGCCTGCACTCGCAGCGCCGCCCACGGCGAACCCATCTTTATTTTTGGCATAAAAAGAACCGGGAAAGCGTTTGCTTGCCCGGTTCCACTTCTTCCGATAGTAGCATATTACCACATTGGGCTTGCCGTTTCAACTGGTTTTGGAAAAAAATTATTTTTTCATATCGTCTCATACCTTTCATGCCATGCCGCATGCGCCATATCCGGCGCATCCTCTATGGTTTTCAAGGCGCGTTCAAAGCGCCATTTGCTCATGCCCAGCGTTTTCATGATCTTAGTATTGGGCACGTCCAGCACGTATTTCATAAGCACAAACGTTCTCATGGTTCGGCTTTTGATCCCGTTCAGTATGTTTTCCGCTTCCTTCAATTCCGCCGTGCATTGGGCCATCTGTTCTTTGTATTTTTCGCAGAGCTCCGAAATCTCCGCCAAAGGATCGTCAAGCCCCTTCGGCAATGATCCGCCGCCTGGCATCCCGGTTAGATGCTGACCCATGCCATACATCCTTTCTCGCATCCATTCCGCTTTTCGTTCCGTTCCAACCACTTCTTGCATGATGGGTAGAACGCATGCAAGTTGAGGAATATCCTGATTGCACACTTTTATCGTCATTTTTCTTGTCCTCTGTTTCTGTGTTCCAGGAAAGGAAGCCCGCAGTTATGGCAGTAATTCGGGGTTTCCATTCCCTTCTGCCACGCCCCGCACTCCGCGCAGTATCGCAGCGTGTCCCTTCTCACAATATATGTTCCGTGTTTCATGCGCCGAATCGCCTCCGCTTCTTCCTCGGTCAGCGGCGGGGCGTTTTTTTCTTCCAAAGCGCGCCTTGCTTCCAAAGCCTCCTTGATCAGCCTCCGGTTATCGCATTCAAGTTCCCACACTCGTTTTTCAAGGTCAGCTTTTATCATGGCTCATGCCCTCCAAACCCGCAAGCGCTTGCGGTTTTAATCAAACATGCTTGTCTGTCCTGCTTTTGCCTGTTCTCGTTCTTCCTTCAATCGTTGTTTCTTCTCGATCTGCTTTGCCCTCTCTTTGATGGCATCCAGCATATCGTCCTTCTTTTTCTGAACGTTCTTTGAATCATTGGCATTTGATATATATGGATGAAGGATGATGCTTCTTGAACCCTTGTTTCCCGAAGCGTACTGCTTTGCGCGTTTATCAATCTCTGCCTGCTTCCTTCTTTCCGCCTTGTCTTTCTTTGCCCGTTTCGTCTGGTCGCTCGGGTGAATCACTTCTATTCCATTCCGCACATCTTCCAGGTCTTGCATAATATCCCGCTGCTCAAATTTTGCAATGCGGATATTGCGCAGTTCCGCGTATATTGTATACCGTTTCCCGTTATATACGCCGTGATGCTCGACGAAATAGGCTTCCCTTTCAGCGTCACGCTGTCTTTCTCCTAATCCGGCGATTGGGTTTAACCTATCCATGGCAAGCGGAAGGATGTGCGATCCGGGATTTCTTTCCCATATTTTAAGGGCAAATTCGGCGTCCGTCCTCGCCACAGGATTATCGAATACCTTCATCCCTTTTTTCACACTTTTTTCTATGCGCGGATAAACCATACCTAAGTATTCATCTTCATACCCTCTTTCGACATATACATCAAAGAAGATGTTTACCGGCTCCGTGTTCCTTTCTTTCCATCCTCTGGCCGGGCAGCATGTATTTCTGCAATACTTGATACATTCATGTAAATCCCACCGAAAACGAAACCCCCATTTGCCATCCGGCATGAGCACTTCCTTGGCGTTCATGCAGCGCATTTCATATCCAGGATGATCCTGCAAGTCTTTTTCATACAGGACATGCAGGGCGGTATCTTTCTCCCGTTCAATGTTGGCTATATCCAATTTGGGATCGTACTGCTTTTCGCTCCAATGAAATTCACAGTTGATCCCCGGCGGCAGTTTCTTCTTATATGGGCATTTCTTTCCGGGCCACGGGCAGGCGAACAGAGGATTGAAGTTTTCAGCGCAATGGAAAACCCCATCTATTTGTAATTCCCCCCACCATTGCCCAGGTGTTCCCTGCGCCAGCAATCCGCAGGGGCTTTCCCATTGCAGCCACGCCCGCTTTCTTCCTTCCGCCAGATAGACGAAATGCTTTCTATCCACGGAGATAACGTCGCCCGGCCATGTATTCATATCTTCCGGGTCTGCTCCCTTGGAGATCAGCAATTCCGTCAGTTCGTTCGTTCCCTGCGTGGGCCACATTCTTGATTTCAAATACCCTTGCATGGCCTCATCCCAAAAAAATCCTCCATGATTTCCCGGATTTCGTCAACGCTCCTGTTGTACTCTTTTGATACGCACTTTTCGCATATCGTGTTTTTATACCCCAGGGCCTTTCCAATTTTCACGTCCCAGCTGTTCATCCGTCCGCCGCACATCGGGCATGGTTCGTCAAGCCATCGCGCTTTTTCGGCCATTTTATACCATCCTCATTTGTTCCGCGGGCGGTTCATAGTTCATCCAGATTTTTTCTTCTGCCTTATCCGCCGATGTTGTATGGGTAATTGTCGTATCTGTTTTCCATCCGGCAAGAAAATGGTTATACATTTCTGAATCGTAGCCAGAAAGAAGTATTTTTGCTTTGCTTTTCCTTATTTCTTCCAGCATGGCAATTTGCCCGGTATTATCCATTTCGTGCTTGTACAGCCTACCGGTTTTTCGTGTTGCCCGCAGGTAGGGAGGATCAAGGTACATCAGTACGTCCTTGTTGTTATACCTTTGAATCAGCCGCAGCGCGTCCATATGCTCGATCTGCACCAAATGGGTGGTGTCGCCCCGCAGTCTGACCGCTGCCGCATCAATGGTTTCCGTGATTCCCGCCCACTTGCAGGCAGTTCCGCCGATCCGCATTTGCTTATGGTTCCGCCAGCCGCATTTGCTTCCAAGCTTCGCGCCGATGGCCTGCGTGGTTCGTATCATGTACCTTCGCGCCTTTTCAAGCGGTTCGTCGCAGTCCTCAAAGGATTTGTCGTATTCCTCCCGGCTGTACGGCGTCAACTCCAACATGCGCTTAAGGTTTTCCGGCTGTTCCCGCAGAACGCGAAAAAGGTTTACAATATCGCTGTCAATGTCATTGATGGTTTCCACGGCCCCAGGAATTTTGTTGAAGAATACCGCGCCGCTTCCCGCGAATGGTTCCAGATACACCATCTTTTCATATTCCGCGGGAAAATGCTGGATGATCCAGTCGGCAATTCCCCATTTACTCCCTGGGTATCTAAAAATAGCCCTCATACGTCACCCTCTTTGCTGGTTCATTTTCTCATTTCCGCCCGTAAGCTGTCCTTGATGTAATAGTCAATCCCCAGGCGTTTGCAGAGGGCTTCCGCTTCCCGTCCAAAATCGCCCCAATTGATGCTCGAAGGGTAATAGTTCAGCTTCCCGATCTTCACCTTGTCCGCCAATCCGCTTACTTCTCCAAGCAAAAACCGGAAAGCCTTTTCGTCAAGCACGGGTTCAAATGATACCCACGTCTTAATGCCCCTCGCTTTCGCCTCCGCCAATTGCAGGCAGCCGTATTTCGCAACCGGCGCGGTGTAATTGTTTCCGCAGTCCATGGTGATCCCGTACCAGTCGCCATCATCCAGCAAATCAAAATCCCTTCTGCCGTCCCCTTTCGTCAAAATCTGAACGTGGTTTCCGAATTGTTTCAGCAGTTGGATAATCTCTCTGGTTGTGCTTGTGTCATATCCCGTCGGGTACGGATCGCATGTAAAGCAAAGATGAATCAGCTTGCCGGTTATGTTTTCCCGCGCCAGTTGGTTGCTCGTTTCCTTCACAATGCCCGGGCGAGGTTCCACATGACTGTGAAATTCTTCCCGATCCCGACGCAGCACGTTAGGAGCGAAGCAATAGAAGCACCTATGCGGACATCCAGTGTAGATATTCAGAGCAAAATCTCCGTACTCCTTGGCCTTGCCCCTCGGTTCATAAATCGGTTTCATATTGGCTCAATCCCCTTTCTTCAGGCAGTAGGGGCACAAATCCCCGCCCCATTCTTCCCGCTTATCGTGAATCCTCCCGGCGTTCATGCACTGATCCAGCGCATTGCGCACGGGGCACCTTCTGCTGTTCTTTTCGTCCATCATGCAAAATTTTTCCTGGCAGGCTTCAATCGTTTGCTGGATCAACACTTCCAGCACGTCCGCGTCCACGTTTACAAAGCCTTTTACCTGACGGGAAGAAGAAAGGGTGATGTTTTGCCAGTTTGCGTCTATCGTCCGAAGCTGGACGGCGCTCACGTTCCGCGCCGTATTTTCAAATGCTTTTTGCAGCATGCCGATCCCGCTTTTCCCCAGGCCCAGGGCCTTGGATTGCCGCAATAGGGTCTGCATTTGGGGCTTGTCCAAAATGTTCTTTGCCCATGTCACCATAGCCCGAAGTGCGCTCATATCCTCCATTTGCCAGCTTGTGATTTTATTCCGCCAGTGTTCCTTTCTGTCCATTTCTTCGGCTTCTGCCCGCGTCATTTCCCTTGGTTCGATCATGATCTGGTATATGATTTCTCTGTTCATGGTGTTGGCTTCCTTTCATGCCTCTTGTGCATTTTGGTTCTGCAGGTGCATCCTGTACAGTCTCTTGGCAAATTCCGTGTTTCCGTTGGCTATTTTCAGGCATCTATCCCATTCCCGTGCTTCCTCGGTATATCCGCGCTGCATGGCGATCATATCAAGACGCGCCAGCACGCTTTCCGGCGTGGCGCATTGCTGTCCGAAGTCCTCTATCAATTCCGGGGGCATGCCGTAGGCCATCATGTCCACAAGGCGATTGTGCAGGAAGGATCCTGGATTGCACGAAAAGCCGAATCCGTCTATCAGCCGTTGCGCCACGGCAGCCCGTGCCCTGTCGCTTGTTAGCCATGCGGCGTCAAATCTTGCAGGGCGTTCAATGCCCTTGGCGTCGATATATCCGCCCTCCCGCGTGCGCGTGTATGGGTAGTCCTCCTTATCATCTGTGTGTGTATACCCTGCTCTTATACCCATACTTTCCCCTTGTTTATATTTATATAATAGGGGCCCTTCTTTGGCGTCTGTGTTGGGGTACATGTTGGCCCCCTCTTTGGGGGTGTCTTTGGGGTACATGTTGGCCCCATCTTTGGGGTCATTTTCGCCCCCAAACTCCCGCAGGGATAAATAATTCAGCTTATACATGGGCTTTTCCGCGTTCCTTTCGCCCTTCGTAAAGTCGATATATCCCTTCTGTTTCAAATGGTTCCTAAGCTCCAACACAGCTTTTTTATTCAATTTGCAGTACAAATCCAGCTCTTGATGTGAAATCTGAAAGAATCCACTCGGCCATTCATATGTTTGCGTCTGCGCGTTATACTTCGCTCTGTCATTGGCAATGTAGAACAGCGCAATCCAAAGCATACGTTCCCGGCATCCTAAGTATTCTTTTCTTGCTTCCTCCATCATTAAACCAAATTCGCGCACGAAATTGATGCTGCACATTTCGGCGTGCCGCCTTTCCCTGTTAGAATTGTTTCCCGTGCTTATATGGGCGGGTTTTGTTATATTCGTGCTTTTCCATCAGGAGCGCCAAGGGATCAATGCCGTTCGCTTTTATCCAGGACATAGCCAACGAAAGGGCGGTGAGAAAAAAGTATTCCCGGTAATTTTCCTGGTCAAGCGCATAGGACGTTGCCGTGTGTAGATTGGCTATCAGGATCACAGCATCGCGCGGAAGCAAATCCGTCACCGCCGGATCGTTGTATTCTTCTTCGATGTTCAAATCATTGCCGGTTTCTGCGTCCTTGGCAATCAGCCCGACCTTGCCAAAATAATCCAGGATGCGGATGCACCCGTCGATCAACTCCACGGCTATTCCCTCGGGCTTTTTCCCGTAAAACTTGCACCTGGTTTCCTTGCCGTACATCATGCAGTCAGAAGCGTCTTTCGGTTGGCAAATGCTTTCTTCTTCCGGGTCTTCCAGGCATACGCGGTAAACCAAAGGATGGCCCATCCGCGCTTCCTCCAGCGCTTCGCTCCATTCGCTGTGAATCAGAGCGTCGATTTCCTCAATGCTCCGTTCGCTATCCCACCATCCATGAGCGACGGCGTTTTGGTGGATTTCCGCCACAAGCTCTTTAATCAGCATGTTCTTCCTCCTTATCTTTCTTGGCTTCCCATTCCGGGCAGCAATCGTCTGCGTTCACATAGTCCGCCCTTTTGTCGCTGTCCCCGTTGCAGCATACGGAAACAAACTCGTCTGATCTCCATTCGCACGTTGCGCAGCAGCATTTCACGATCCCGCTTTTTCCGTTCTGCACGGCGGTATTGCCTCCCCTTCCATGAAATCGAGGAACAGCGCTTTGCAATCGGGGCATAAATCGTATTCAATGGTGATTGGTTCCCGTGTATTGCGCAGGAAAAGAGCTTCCGTCCTTATTTCCTTTGTGCGAATCATCCCCATTTGCGGAAAGCTAATCGCCCGTTTGCACCTGTCGCATATCTTCTGATTCATTGCCACCCTCCGTATATTCAAAGTAATCGGTATTTTCAGAATAATAATCGCAGCTGTCAGGACAGCAGAAATCCCGTCCTTCAGGGCAATCATTCATTTCCATGGGATTTTTCTTTGCCAGCGCGCACCGTGCGTAATCAGGGAGAACATAAATATCAATCCCGCAATCCGTCTTAATCGTCATTGCGCCAGCCATATCTATTTCTCCCATGCCTTGCGGTATCGCAGCCCGTCGTATTCCGGTATCTGGAAATAGTCGCATCCGTTGTGTTTGAAGGTCGCCTGTTCATGGGAAAAATCCTTCTTGATCTTTATTTCCTTTCCCAGCGCTTCGGCTGCCTCTGAAATACCGCAGTACAAATGAAGCCCAGGTTTCCGGGCATCATTCCATTTGGGATGAATAGCGGTAAAACCGACGCCGAAATTGTTGTAGATATAATCCGCCTGTTCCTGTGCGGACATTAGCCGTTTTTCCAATTCCACCAGCGCATTTTTCAAGGCATTTTCTGTCATATCCACCCCTCCGGCTTCTCGATCCTCTCAAACTCAATCACCCACACCCAGGGGTTTGCTTCCCACCCATAGCGCGGAAGGTCAGCCTTTGGGACGGTTTTATCCCATATCTTTGCATAGTTGGAAATCGTGTAGTCTGCGAGCTTGAAAAAATCGCCGCGTCCTCCCCAGGATTCCACTTCGTCGGCTCCTTCTGCAAGTGCAGCTTCTTTTGTAATTTCTTGCAGCCGTTCCGCCCGTACATCCGTCACCCGAAGGAATAGCCTGGCCGCTTCCTTCGGCATGTGTATGCTGGGCTTCCACCCGCGTTTCCATCCATCCGGTCTTATATCCAGCGTGTCGGCTTTGTAGTAATACCTGCCCCGCATGAGCCGCGTATGCCCGCCGGGAGAAACAGGAAGATTGCACCATGCTTCCCGCACCCATAGGATATCCCCACGATCACACGGTGGACGAATAGAAATAACCGTTGCTTGTTTGTCGTTTGAAACTGTAAACCAGTATTCCGGATCGTCTTTTTCTTTCCATTTCGGGATGTCGTTTACCATCCATCCTTTTGCCTTAACGATCCGCCGTGTCTGTGTCTTGCGTCCCTGCAGTATGGCTTTAACCATATCGTTATTGAAAAGGATTGGTCTATACTTCATGGATTTCTCCTTTCTCAATGCCCGCGGAGAACAGAAGGTTGCGGACGCATGTTTCAAAAGAATATCCCGGCATTGATATGAAAATGGACTTTGCTCTCAACATTTCCACGGTAACAATGCGAACAGCGGATAGCACGTCTTGAAAAGAAAATACCGTGCTCTCCGAAATAGAAGAAATCATTCTTGATATAGTTATCAGCTGTCCTTCAAGTTCTGAATACTTCATCCTGTCCTCCGCATACTATCCGGCTGATTCTGTTTATCATCTTGGCCGGAAATCTCCTTTTCACCATCCACACCCGCAGACGATCCAGCCAAATCAGGGGCTTGCTTATTCCCATTCCGCAGCCTCCATCTGTTCCGGCGTGGGTTTGGAATCCCAGGGACGCCAAACTATATTTATATCTCCGGGTTCGAGCCATCGTTCAGAATCAGGATAATCCGCGCCGTCAAACGCATCATCATCTTCATCAACAAGGAAAACCATATAGGCTTCTCCGTTTCCCTTCCCAAGATAAATTGCAGGATAAAGCAAATCGCGTATTTCCGTGTGATCCTCAATCCAGCAGATGCGCGCCTCTTTAATTTCTTCAAGCGTCAGCACCCTGGGGCCTATCGGCTGAATACTCTGCGCTGAATCAATCTTTTGCAAAATCGCTTCCGCGGAATAGTATTGGTGAGGAACAAACCGCGACTTCAAAATATCAGCATCAATTTGCCGCATCCCATTCCACCCCTTTCATCTGCTCTTCGGAAGGGCGATCCGTCCAGAACACAAAATCCTTTCCATATCTGTCCGGCTCTTTGAGCAAGGCCCTTTGATTCACGCCCCCGCGCCATGGGGGAGTAAGGCCCTCGTCTGCATAGGTTTCATCCCGGAATTGTACGAAAACAGGCTTCACGGAATCAGGCGTATGATAATAGCTGTATGCGTTTCTCGCTGCTTCTTCCACAGACATAGCATGTGCCATATAGCCTTTTATGACGGAAAGAGCGTCGGCGTGAAGTTTTTGCACGCACTTGTCTGCGCGTTCGGATTCAGCAAAATAAGGGCAATCTTCCGGGCAATGCCCAAGCTGTACCGCCGCTCCATCACAGCGGGCAAGGCCCTGTGCCGTCTTTTCCCGCAAATCATCCCTCTGCACGTTCCCTTGCCTCCTTCACCACGTCCCGGATCACCAGCGCATTGCTCCACATCCCGATCTGGTTCATGGCTACCTGGTATTCATGCCGGGGGATTTCTCGAAGCCCGGCCACCCCATACCGGGCCAGCACGTCCTTGCGGATGGCGTTCCCCAGCTTGGTCACGGCCCATTTGTCCCCGGAAAGCTCCCGCTTGTCCAGCAGTTCCCGTGCCCTGTTGCGGATGGCGTCGTTCAGGTATTGCGCCTGTTTGGTGGTAATAGGGGTTTGCAGGCGGATTTGTTTTTCCAGTGCTTCCAGCCGGTTATTTTGCACGGCCTGGGAGGCGGCCAGCCTTTCCAGTGCTTCCGCGTTCTGTTGAAGCAGTTTCCCCATGCTCTGGATCACAGGCCGCATGATCTCCGTGATGGCGGAAGAAAGCGCCTTTTGCTCGGCGATGGAAAGCTGTGTCTCTGGATGTTCCTGTGTCAATTCTTTTCACCATCCTTTACCACGATGAATTTAACCTGATCCGCGGCGAATTGGCTCACATAGGCGCAGGCGGTTACCGCGGCCTGCAAATAGGCGTCCACGGTATCAGAGGAAAGGGAAGGGGCAATCTTCGTGATTGCCGGGTTTTGTTTTGCCATTTCCTGGCATATTTTCACCAGATACGGCCCCGCTTCGCATAGTCCGTCAGCAATTTCAGCCCATTCCTCTTTTGTCAGGCTCTTTGCTTCGCTTGAAGTAAAAACCTCCGGGGAAATATCAATCCGATGGATCATCAATACACGCTCCCTTCGCCCCCCGCGGTATTCAGTGCCGCCCTGGCTCCCTTGGCCCAATCCTCCACCGCGGAAAGCAGTTCATCATATTCCCGCCGCGTATCTCCATCCATGGCCGCAAATGTGCCGTGCATATGAGGCATCCGGCATACGGCCCCGATAAAGCTGTTCACCGCTGCGGCCAGCGCGTCAGGGGTCAATTCGTCGGATGGGATGCGTTCGGCGTCGCCCCTGGCAAGGGTGCTTTGGGCGTTCAAAAGGTCTGCCTGGGCTCGGTTATACTGGCCTTGCATTTCTTCCAGCAAATCCCCCTGCTCCGCCAGTTCTCTTTGAAGTCTTTGGTTTTCCCCGGAAAGGCGTCTGTTTTCGTCCAGGGCGTCCCTTCCTACTTCGGAGAGTTGTTCAATTTGCTGTTTCTGCGTCCGCAGGGTTTCGGCGATGTCCTCCGGTATCTCTGCCGGGCGTTTTTCGGCTTCCTCGGCCCGCCGTTCTGCTTCCTCCCTTGCCCGGTTCGCCTCATCTATGGCCGCCTGCGCCTCTCTTTGCGCTTCTGCCCGTGCTTTTTTCACAGCGTCGGCCACTTCCCGGCTGCTCATTTCGTTTACTTCGTGTTCGGCAATAAACTTATCTTCTGTCCCTTCCGGGAGAGCAAGCATGCTGAAAAGTTTGGCTTTGTCAATGTCGGCAAAGCCCTGCCTTTCCCCGAACCGGCGGTAAACGCCCATGATCTGCTGTGCGTGCCTATCGCTCATGTCCGTATGTTGTTGCAGCCAATGGCCCCATTCTCCGAAAGGACACAGCTTTTTCGCCTCGATCAGCACCCGCCCCAATTGGAACAGGTTCATCACCATGGCTTCGCTGTACATCCGGGCTTCTTTGCCCAGCATGTCCAGGGTGGAAAGGGCGTGGTTTTCGGTGTTGGCTGGTTCGTTCATGTCCGTTTTCTCCTTCCTGGCGCACTTCTTGTCTTTCTTTGCCTATTGATTTTTCTTGGTTTATATGGTAAAATAACGTATAGGAAATCACGAGAACACACGGGTTTCCCTGCCGCCGCGTTTCGCTGTCACCCGGAGCGCGGTATATTTTTATCCGTCGTCGTATTCCCATGCTTCAAATCCCGGCGGTGGGTTTGGTGCTGGCTTCCAATGGGTGAGGAAGCCGTTCGCGTCATGGTGGAACTGGTGCCATCCCGTTACCGTGATCCCGTTGTACCTGTGCCATGCCAGAACGCAGGCTTTTTTATCGGCGTCCCTTTCCGTCGGTTTCCGCGTGTTCGCGTCAATCCATTCGTTATCTACCATTCGCTGAAATTTCTTCCGGGCGCACTCCTTTCTTTTTCATTTCGCCCATCCAGTAAGCCCGCATCATTTCGCTTGTGTCTTCCAGCGCGTCCGCCCAACGGGGCAGGCGTCCGTGCTCCCGGAAGAACATCATTTGATAATACAGGCTGTTCCGGTTGTGCGGCTCATGCTTGAAGTGCTTGTCCGCGCAAATCGGGCATGTTCTTTTTGTCGGAGGAAGAAACCGCACTTCATCCTTGCTGAACTCGTCGGAGATCATGCTATCGTCTTCCTCCCTTCGGAAGAAATAGCCGGTCTTTCCCGGCTGTCACCTGTTGCGCTTTGCGGTCTGCTTGTACACTCGAACAGAAAATCATCGTACACTATGGCCCGTGACCGCTTGGGCAAGGAGATATTCAGGCATTCCCCTCCGTACACACGCCGTAGCGCGGCCTGATGTACCATTGGTGCTGACGCCCGGATTTGAACCGGGAGCGGCTTCTTTCATCCGTTTGCCATTGGCAGTCTTTCAGCCAATCACGCCAGCGTAAGAGTGCCGGTCTCTCCCGGCTGTCACCATTGCCCGCTCCGGCTATTAGGTCGTAAGCCCATTAACGGCGGGTGTCCCCGAATTTCTAACCGGCAGATCATTCGGGCTATACATGCTCCGGAACATGGCCGGTGAGAATTGGAGCGAATGACGGGAATTGAACCCGCATACGCAGCTTGGAAGGCTGCTGTGCTGCCTTTGCACCACATCCGCAAATCGCGGCGGCGCGGCCACTCCTCGCCGCCGCGTGTCACAGGGAAACTCGTTTTGCACATGAATTGTGTTGCGCGGGCGGATCATCCGCCCAAAATCTAATCCCCTGTGGCCGCGCTATGAAAGCGCATACAGTTTTCTTTTCTGAACGTCATATTTTGTTGGAAGATGAAGAAGGATGATACTTTCCCAGGTATCTTTTTTCCATAGTGCCGGAACAGCCAGGATGCGGCCTGCCGTTCCAGCCGCACGATGTACCAGTATATGGCGGTCATATTATCCGTCACCCCCTTCCTGTGCGCTTCCTTGGAATAGGCTTGTGCATAGCCTTTGGAGCCGAAAGCGGGAATCGAACCCACAACCTGACCATTACAAATAGCCTGCTCTGCCTTTGAGCTATTTCGGCACGGGCTTCGGGGTATGCCGCCCCCGAAGCGCCCCGGCGATAACGCCACCGGCTGCGCTTCCTTTCGCATTTAGAGATATAGCGCCCACGAAGGAAAGGAAGAAAGCAAATCCCGCTTTGGTGGACAGGGCTTGAATCGAACAAGTCTCTGCGGATTTTCAGTCCGCCGCACTCACCATTTATGCTACCTGTCCATATGACCGCGCCCCGGCAAGTGACATCGGTGACGCGGGCCGGTCTTTCCCGGCTGTCGCCTTTGTCGCAGGTACGCGCCGCTAAATTCCGAGTAGCGGCCAGGACATGGCTGTGGCCTTTTTCGGGGGTTTCCATGCCTTTATAGCGTTGATTCGCACCCCGAGGTCTGGCGCGGCGGGCCGGAATCGAACCGGCGCGGTTGGCTCCAAAGATGGATCGAAGGAAGAAAAAACATGGAGAAGAACGAAGGGGAACTGTCTTTGCCATCACACCAACCGCCGCCTGCCGCCGCATATGCTTATACTTCCTGGATTTCAAGCCCCCAGCAGGCTTTCATCTGCTTTCGTTTGTTGATGTACGCCCGGTTTTTCCGCGTGATCTCGCTCTTGGCGTCAATCACGCGAACATAGCCGTCTACGCTCACCGTAACGAAATCTGCAATATACTTGATCCCGCCCGGAAGATCGAAGGGAACTTGCCGGGCAAGCAACTGGAAAGCGCCGCGTTTCCATGCCGGGAGCAGAATCCCGAAGTAATAGTCCGCTTCATGCTGGCTGTCAAATTTCATCCCGTCTACTTCCACGCGCCGGTTTCCGTACTTGTTCCGCTTTGGGGGCGGAGTTGTCGGCGGCACAGTACCGGGTGTAACGCCTGGGTGCAAGGGGCTTTTGTTCCTCCGCACAAATTCCGCGTATTCTTCTTCTGTCATTCGCAGGGCCATGCTTATACCGCCTCCGCGGTGCGGTATATACCATCTTCCGGCACCACCACCGGCGCATTGCCATACCGCATCCAATGGATGAAACCCAGCCGGGGAATCTTCACCCGCGTACCCATGATGCACACCGGAAAGCCCAGCTTCGCCGGATCATCTTTTGCCTGGATATTGATGGAGTATGGCATGCAGCCAACCACGTCTTTCACTTCATCCGGGGTCAAAAAGTCTTTATCCGACGACACGATTTCTTGAAACGTCATGCTGGCTTACCCTCTTTCTTTTCATCTTCATAAAACCGTGTCCAGTCAAATCCCAGGAAATGACCAATTTTCTTAGCGTTCAGAGGCTTTGGGGTCGAAATACCGCGTTCATATTCCCAATACGTTGGCTGGCTGATACCGGCATAGTCACATACGGCCTTTTGCGAATACCCCTTTGCCTCCCTCAAATCGATCAGCCATTGTCTCATTTCTCAATCCCCGCTTTGTAAGTTAGGCTATGCCTTATTATAAACTTAGGTATCGCCTTTGTCAATAGGTAACGCCTAACTTTTTTTCATTGTATTTAATAGGCCGTGCCTATATAATATAAGAAAGGGGTGAGAGCCGTGTACAAATTCAGGCAATGCAGAGAGGCGAAAGGTTTTTCACAGAAATTTGTTGCCGTGTCGCTCGGGGTAAAAGCGCCGTCGATCAGCGATTGGGAAAAAGGAAAAACGAACCCGACAATAGAAAATCTAATTGCCCTTTCAAAGCTCCTTGGTGTCAGCTGTGATGAACTTCTTGGACTTCATGACAGCGCGCTTACCATCGTTTCGCAAAACGACAATGCTTTTTCTCTGTCTGATGATGAAAAAGAGCTAATCATTGTATTGCGCTCTATGAACCAGGATTCAAGGAGCCGCGTTTTGTGGTTCATAAACACCCTTGCAGATAGCCCTATAACCCAAGACGGGCTGACAAAAAAGAAGGTAACATCGTGAAGGTCTTATTCTGAAATCCGGCATCCGTTCAGAAAAAGGAGGTACAAAGATGAAAAGGCTGTGCATTCTCATGGTTTTCATTTTACTTTTTTGCTCTATGGCTTTTGCGCAATCTGAAAGCTATGATTGGGGCTGCCCAATGTATGGGAGGCCAACCATAGATTTGTCTCCAATTTCTAATTTTCTTGAATCCGCAAAAGAAGCGGATATTTATATTCCGCTTAAAGAAATAGGTGTATCTATCCGCAAAGAAGATGAATGGATCAATTTTGAAGTCGGGGATTCTTTCTGGTTCTTATATGATTATTATTATGATGGATCAAAAGAAATTTTCTTACTCGAAGTGCCTGTTTCTTATCGTCCAAAAGATGAAGTCATGCCATTATTTATTTCTTCTGTACTGGCAATAGATAAGGGAGAAGCAGAAAAATTATATTATACAATTCAATATAATGTCATAAATGACGGGTCTATTATCGAAAAAGATAATATACGTTTTGAATATACCGAAAATAGATTATTTCATGCGCTGATTATTAGAAAATTTGCAAATACGGAAGGAGAATAAATTATGTCTAATTGGATATGGGAAAACGAAGCGCCAAAGGATGAAGGGCGTCTAAAGCGCGCTGCAAAGGTGAAGGTTGATTCTTTGTCCATAAATGAAAACGAGTGCAAGGGCGTCTTCATCGGAAGCGAAGGGACGATCTATCAAACCGATCTCGAAACTTGCTCTTGCCCTGACTTCGCCATCAAACAGGGTTATATCCCCTGCAAGCATATCCTTCGCCTTGCCATGGAAGCGGGGATCATCAATGCCAATGGGAACACGCCCCAGCAGCAGCGCCTTGCTGATATTGCCGCCCTGCGCCAGCAGATTGCGTCCGCATATGGATTCTATTATCACTTCGATAGCCCGATCATGCCGGATAAAAAATACGATGAATTGAAAGCCCGTCTTGCTGATTTGGAAGCAAAATAAAACCCCCGCTTGCGCGGGGGGCGGAAGATCCCAGCCAACACCACATCGAGCCAGGATCACGCTTATTCTATCATGGAATCAGCGTTTTGTAAAGGAGTAGAATCATGATTTGTTTGCGCTGCAAAAAAGAAATCCAGGATGGTTCTGCGTTCTGCAATCATTGCGGCGCGCCCCAGCAGAAAAAGCCCCGTTCTAAAAAGAAGCGGGGGAATGGGCAAGGCTCCGTGTATCAGTTGAAAAATAAAAAGTGGATCGCCGTCCACGTTATCGGTTGGTATAACGATGAAACAGGCAAGCGGCATAAGAAAATCAAAACGAAGGTGTTTGAAAAGCGAACCGATGCGATCAACTTCCTGCCATCCTTGAAACAGTATACCAAGCCAGCCGATATGACGCTTCACGATCTCCACGAAATATATACCGCCAGCAAGGATTATGATGCGCTGTCGAAATCCCAGCGCGATAAAATGGGCTATGCCTGGGCCCGCTGGAAATCCATAGAGCTTCAGGGCATTGCCACCCTCACCGTTGCGGATATGGAAGATTTGATCGAGCAGCAGACCCAATCCTATTATCCCGCCCGCGATATGCGTGTCTGCCTTTCCCATTTGTACAAAATCGCCATCAAGCGGGAAATCGTGCAGTACAACAAAACCGATTATGTGGATATTCCCTATGACGCGCCCAAGGCCAAGCGCGAATGCTGGACGCCGGAAGAAATCTCCGCCTTGTGGAAGGATTATGAAAAGCACCCCTTCACGGCTTACGTTCTGATTATGTGTTATGCCGGTCTGCGTTATGGGGAATTGTCCACCATCTATTTGGAGAATATTCACCTGAAAGAAAGCTATATGGTCGGTGGAATCAAGTCCGAAGCTGGCATAGATCGTGAAATACCAATTCACAAAAAGATAAAGCCCCTGATTGAGAAGATCATCCCGAAGCGCAGGCGCAAGCTGCTGGAAATGAACGAGGATAATTTCTATACCGCCTATTGGGAAGTGGTCGCCCGTACCGGCCTGCGGGAATTGCCCCCGCATACCTGCCGCCATTATTTCTTCTCCCGAATGACGGCAGAGGGCGTCCAGGGCGGCATCATTGCCGAAGTTGGCGGCCATGCCAGCTACCTAACCACCTTGAAAAACTATGTCCGCATCCCCCTGTCCGATAAAATAAAATCCGTCAACATGATTTAGCTATTGCTTAACCGTTGCTTAATGAAGCCGAATAGAGCGAGGATTTTTCGGGGTTTCCTGCTCCTCTGCTAAGGGAGTAGTACGAGTGAATCGTAGCGAGAGTTCAAATCTCTCCTTCTCCGCCAAATACCCCGAATCATGTATGATTTGGGGTATTTTATTTGCCATAATATACAGAAAACGGGGATATATGCCAGAATTTACCGGCGAAAAAGCCATAGATCATGAATCGCAATTATTGCCAAAATATTCCCCAAAATTCAATAATATTCTGCTATTACTTAATGCGTTGCTTAATGCTGGATGGTGGAAAAACGGAAGCGCGGGATGAAATATCGTCCTGCGCTATTTTCATTTTCAAGGGAAGAACCGGAAGCCGACAAATAGCTTGGTATGAAAAAACTTTACATTAAACCGCGCGCGCACACACGCGATAGGCCAATGAAACCCAAAAAAGATGAATGAAATGGTTAGTTCTGATGCGGAGGAGAACAACAATGATTCTCAAAATAATATGAGTGAGTGATTCCTGGGTAAGCGATTGTAAAAATGCGCTGTTGGACATGCTAAGAACTTTGAGGAATTCAGC